>NZ_JBHWLY010000009.1:40703-124628 GCF_042730435.1 Nocardioides sp. NPDC059952
GGGGGGTGGGTCCGCGCGCGGCGGGCTGTGCTTCTGTCCCACCCCCCCCCCCTGTGTTGGGTTCTCCCCATTTACGTTTTTGTGTTTTGTGGTGGCTACCCTGGCCCCCCACCAAACCCCCACGTTCGTGGACTCAGCCGAGCGGCGGGGCGATCGGTGGCTCGCCGTCGTCGTCGGCCGGCGGGGCCAGCGGGGCCTCGGTCACCGGCTTCTCGGCGGGCGGCTCGACGACCGCCGGCTCGGCGGCCTCGACCTCTGCTGGTGCTGCTGCCGTGGCCGAGCCGAGGATCTCGACCAGCGTCGCCGGCCGGATCCTGCGGAACTTGCGCGGCTGGGTGCGGTTGCGGTCGAGCACCGCGACCTCGAGGTTCTTCGCCTCGATCTCCCGGTCCTCGGTCTCGGTGTGGCCCAGCGCGGCCACGGCGAGCTTGATGGCGTCCTCGAGGCTGGCGCCCTCGGTGTAGCGCTCCTTGAGGTAGCCGCCGACCGCCTCGGCGGCACCGCCGATGGCGGCGAAGCCGTGCTCGTCGACGACCTGGCCGTCGTAGGTGAGCCGGTAGAGCTGGTCGTCCTCGGCGGAGTCACCGATCTCGCCGACGAACAGCTCGACCTCGTAGGGCTTCTCCCCACCCGAGGAGAAGATCGTGCCGAGGGTCTGGGCGTAGGCGTTGGCCAGGCCGCGGCCGGTGACGTCGCGCCGGTCATAGGCGTAACCGCGCATGTCGGCCAGCCGAACCCCGGCGATGCGGAGGTTCTCGAACTCGTTGTAGCGGCCGACCGCGGCGAAGGCGATCCGGTCGTAGATCTCGCTCACCTTGTGCAGCGCCGCCGAGGGGTTCTCGGAGGCGAACACGATGCCGTCGGCGTACTGCAGCGAGACCAGCGCCCGACCTCGGGAGATGCCCTTGCGCGCGAAGTCCGCGCGGTCGCGCATCAGCTGCTCGGGACTCACATAGAACGGAGTGCTCATGGGCGACCCTCCAGCTCGGCGATGGGACCGTCGGGCCGCTGGAGCCTCCCGGTGATGACAGCCTCGGCGACCGCCGCGACCTCGGCGTCGGGCAGCGTGCGCCCACCGTCGGCGGTGATCACGTGGACCAGCGGGAATAGCTTGCGGGACAGGTCGGGGCCACCGGTGGCCGAGTCGTCGTCGGCCGCGTCGTAGAGCGCCTGGACCAGGACAGCGACCAGGGTGGCCTCGTCGAGGTCGGGCCGGTAGAGCTTCTTGAGGGCACCCTTGGCGAACAGCGAGCCGGACCCGACGCCGGAGTATCCGGTCTGCTCGTAGCGGCCGCCGGTCGGGTCGTAGCCGTAGATCTTCCCCGTGCCGGCATCGGGGTCGAAGCCGACGAAGAGCGGCACCACGACCAGGCCCTGCATGGCCATCGCGAGGTTGCCCCGGACGAGGGCGGAGAGCCGGCTGGCCTTGCCCTCGATCGAGAGCGTGGTGCCCTCGATCTTCTCGTAGTGCTCCAGCTCGGTCTGGAAGAGCTTGACCAGCTCGACCGCGAGCCCCGCGGAGCCGGCGATGCCGACCGCGGAGTATTCGTCGGACGGGAAGACCTTGCGCATGTCGCGCTCGGCGATCAGGTTGCCCTGGGTGGCCCGCCGGTCACCGGCGATGATCACGCCACCGGGGAAGGTGGCCGCGACGATCGTGGTGCCGTGCGGCGCGATGTCGCCCAGGTTGGCCGGGACCGGGTGATGACCCGGGAGCAGCTCTGGGGACTGCGCGGTGAGGAAATCGGCAAAGGACGAGGTGCCCGGCGTCATGTAGGCAGCCGGGATACGGGACTCGGACATCTGCTACTGCCCGCCCTTCTGGATGAAGGACTTCACGAAGTCCTCGGCGTTGGTCTCCAGGACGTCGTCGATCTCGTCCAGGATGTCGTCGACGTCGGAGTCAAGCGCTTCCTTGCGCTCATTCACATCGGTCTCGGGCGCGGTCTCGACGGACTCCTCCGTCTCGGAGGACTTCTTCGGCTGCTTCTGCTCCTGTGCCATGTCTTCAACCTATCCACTAGCACCGACAAACCTGAGGAAACAATGCCCGATTTCGCTACGGGAGGAAGCAGAAGTCGAACGTTGGGCCGAGATGTGGCACGAGTCGCGATCGACGCTCAGGAACCGGTCAGCCGGTTGAACAGGTCGACGGCGGTGTCGGAGGAGTCGAGCAGGCCACCGACGTGCTTCTTCGTGCCGCGCAGCGGGTCGATGGTCGGCACTCGCTGCAACGACTCGCGGCCCGGCAGGTCGAAGATGACCGAGTCCCAGCTGGCCGCGGCGACGTTCTCGGAGTACTTCTCCAGGCAGCGGCCGCGGAAGTAGGCCCGGGTGTCGCTCGGCGGCTCGTGCATCGCCTTCTCCACCAGGTCGTCGGTCATCAGGCGCTGGATCCGCCCGGCGCGGACGAGACGGTGGTAGAGGCCCTTCTCGGGGCGGATGTCTGCGTACTGCAGGTCGATCAGGTGGAGCTTCGGGTCGTCCCACTCCAGACCGTCTCGGTCGCGGTAGCCGAGGAGGAGCTTGTACTTGGCCACCCAGTCGAGCTCGGTGGCGCACTCCATCGGGTCGCGCTCGAGGCGGTCGAGCACCGACTCCCAGCGCTCCAGGACGTCCTTGGTCTGGTAGTCCGCGTCGGAGCCGTAGCGCTCCTCGACGAACTTCTTGGCCAGGTCCAGATACTCCATCTGCAGCTGGACACCGGTCAGCTTGCGACCGTCCTTGAGCGTGATCAGGGTCTTCAGCGTCGGGTCGTGGGAGACCGCGCGCAGCGAGGAGACCGGGCCGTCGACGCTGAGGTCGCGGGTGATGTAGCCGTCCTCGATCATGGCGAGCACCAGCGACGTACTCCCGACCTTGAGGTAGGTCGAGATCTCGGCGAGGTTGGCGTCGCCGAGGATCACGTGGAGGCGGCGGTACTTCTCCGGGTCGGCGTGGGGCTCGTCGCGGGTGTTGATGATCGGCCGCTTGAGGGTGGTCTCCAGCCCGACCTCGACCTCGAAGAAGTCGGCGCGCTGGGAGATCTGGAAGCCATGCTTGGGGCGCTCCTGGCCGATCCCGACCCGCCCGGCGCCGGCGAAGACCTGCCGCGAGACGAAGAACGGGGTCAGATGCTTGACGATGTCGGCGAACGCGGTCGAGCGGCGCATGAGGAAGTTCTCGTGCGCGCCGTAGGAGACACCCTTGTTGTCGGTGTTGTTCTTGTAGAGGTGGATCTGCGGGTTTCCCGGCAGCCGCGCGGCCGCGCGGGAGGCGTCGAGCATCACCTGCTCACCCGCCTTGTCCCAGCGCACGACGTCCAGCGGGTTGGTCACCTCGGGGCAGGAGAACTCCGGGTGGGCGTGGTCGACGTAGAGCCGGGCTCCGTTGGTGAGGATGACGTTGGCCAGCCCCAGATCCTCGTCGGTGAGCTGGCTGGGATCGGCCACCTGGCGCGACATGTCGAAGCCGCGCGCGTCGCGCAGCGGCGACTCCTCCTCGAAGTCCCAGCGCGCTCTCCTCGCCTTCAGCGTCGAGGATGCGTACGCATTGACGACCTGCGAGGACGCCACCATCGGGTTGGCCTGGGGCTGCCCGGCCACGGAAATTCCGTATTCGACCTCCGTGCCCATCACCCGTCGTACGCTCATCCCGCCACCTCCGTAGCGCAAGCGCAAAAATACGGACGTGGCGGCATGAGGCCGACTGTCGCTCGCTGACGCTCGCTCATGCCTGCAAGGCTACCGGCCACGTGCACGAAGGCACGTGAGCATCCACACGCCACGCTGAGGTTGCCCGAGGTTGTTCGGCTGGGCGGCACCGAGAGGAGACCTGGTGAGGGGAGCGTGGCAGCGGTCATGGTGAGGTTGGCCCATGGGCACTCCTGAGATCCGGCGAGCTACCGCCGACGACCTCGACGATCTCTTCTCGATCTGTCTGCTGACCGGGGCATCGGGCGAGGACGCCACCGAGTTCTACGAAGACCCGAGGCTGCCGGGCAACATCTACGCCGCCCCCTACATCGTGCTGCGTCTGGGGCTCGGGTTCGTGGCGGTCGACTCCGAGGGCGTCGTGGGCTACGTCGTCGGCACCCCGTTCACCCGTGCCTTCGAGAAGGAGTGCGAGGAGGACTGGTGGCCCGCCCTCCGCGTGGTCAACCCCGACCCGGGGCCCGACCACGACCGCACCGACTGGAACGCCCGTCTCCGGTCTCAGATCCACCGCCCGCCACGGATGCTGGGCGAGATCCTCAGCGAGTTCCCGGCACACCTTCACATCAATCTGCTCCCCCGCGCCCAGGGCCAAGGCGTCGGCAAGGAGCTGATCGGGATGATGCTCGGCGCCTTCCATGTCGCCGGCGTACGCGGCGCGCACCTCGGCGTCAGCTCCGCCAACACCCGCGCGATCGGGTTCTACCGGCGCGTCGGCTTCACCACGCTCGTCGAGGGCGAGGATTCGATGCTTCTCGGTGTCCAATGGACCGGCGAGATGGAAGAGTGAGCTCCCATGGGACTGTGGGAAGCGCGGGTGGTGCCACGCCTCGTGGACCGCACCTGCGGCATCGCGCAGCTCGAGCCGCTGCGCGAGCAGGCCTGTGAAGGTCTCCGCGGCCAGGTCGTCGAGATCGGCTTCGGCAGCGGGAGCAACATCGGCCTCTATCCGCCTGCGGTCACCGAGATCATCGCCGTCGAGCCCTCCGACGTGGCCTGGCAGCTCTCGGCCGCGCGCCGTTCGGGCTCATCGGTCCCGGTGAGCCGCGTCGGGCTCGACGGCGCCCAGCTCCCGCTCGCCGACGCCTCGGTCGACACGGGGCTGGTCACCTTCTCGCTGTGCACGATCCCCGACGTCGCCGGCGCCCTGGCCGAGCTGCGCCGCGTCCTTCGCCCGGGTGGCACCCTCGGTTTCCTCGAGCACGGCCTCTCACCCGACCCCGCGGTCGCCCGCTGGCAGCGCCGCCTCGACGGCCTCCAGCAGCGCCTCTTCGGCGGCTGCCACCTCACCCGCGACATCCCGCGGCTGGTCGGGGCCGCCGGCTTCACCATCGACGCTCTGGAGCAGTCCTATCTGCCCGGGCCGTCGTTCTCGCGGCCGTGGGGGTATCTCTCGGTCGGGCGAGCGGTTTCCGCCTGACGGCTCCGCCTCAGCGTTTACGAGTACGCAGCGCGTGAGCGACGTTGACGCCGACGAGTCCGACCCAGGAGATCACCAGGGCGCCTAGGTTGTCGGTGACTCCGAGGGTGATGCTGATCGGGATGCCGGCGACGGCCGACCCGGCGCCCAGAACGAACTGGAAGACCGAGGTGCGCGACTCGTTGCGTTCGGCGAGGGTGCGGGCGGCGGCGGTCGCACCGACCCGGTCCTGGACCGTCTTCTCGATGCGGTCGGCGAAGCCGGCCACCAGCTCCGCGTCGAACGCGTCCCCCAGCTCATGGCGGGTCTCCAGACCCGCCTCGATGTCCTTGCGCGCCATCTCGTCTGCCACGTCGATCAACCTTAGGGGATCAGATGCCGGGGCCGAGGCCCCCGACGTTGTGCTGGATGTTGGTTCGCTCGGCGTGGCCGTGCGCGGCCTGGACGCCGGGGTCGTTGTTCGGATCGATCACGCCACCCGGCTCGGCTCGACCCGACAGCATCCAGACCAGAGCCACGACGGCGACCACGACCACGAGTGCCGCTGCGCCGACCAGGATCAACAACCACGCCGCCACTCGTCTTCTCCGTCCATGCCCCGCGGGCGTTCCCGCCAATACCCGAAGGCTATCGCCGCGGCCCCGGCCCCGCAGCCGAAATGACCTCGAGCGACGAGGTCGCACGGCGGTCGAGTTGAGTACCGGGGCTCACGCGCCGCTCCCCCGCGAGCCGCTGCAATGGTCCTATGGACACCGGGGCAAGACCCGTCGCGCCCAGGCGGCTCGACTGGCTGAACGACGAGACCGCCCGCTGGGTGAGCGAGGGGATCCTCACCGAGCACACCGCGGAGGCGATCAGAGGACAGTACGTCGCCTCGCGCACCAACTCGCTGACGCGAATCATCTCCTACCTGGGTGGGGCGTTCCTGGGAGTCGGGCTGCTGTGGCTCGTGGCGACCAACCTCGACGTGCTCTCGCCGCTGGTGCGGTTCGTCGGGATCGTCGTCGTCTGGCTCGCATTCACAGCCGCGGCGGAGGCACTCCCTCTCCCCCGACCGCTGCGTGGCGCGTTCCGCGGCATCGCGGCGATGAGCTTCGGTGGTGTCGTCTTCCAGGCCGCGCAGAGCCTCCAGGTGCCGGCATACGAGCCCTCTCTGGTGGGGTTGTGGGGGCTCGGGGCGCTTCTCTACGCCTACGCGAGCAACGCTCTGGCGCCGCTGGTGGTCGGCATCGTGACGACCATGGTCTGGTTCGACTGGCAGGTGGTGGCGAGCAGCGAGAGCGTGTTCGCCGGCGTCTTCGCGGTGCTGGTCGGGGGCGTGGTCGCAACCGCGATGGCCGCGCTGCACGATCGACGCCGGGAGCCGTTCGCCCAGGTATGGCGGCTGGCGGGCGGCGTACTGGTTCTGGGTGGCCTCTTCGTCGCCGCCGTCCCGCAGATCGGTGATCGCGAGCTGGCGTGGAGCCCGACGCTCCTCGTAGCGCTGGTGATCGCAGTTCTCCTCGTCATCGTCGCGGCAGCGCGTACGGACGGGCTGTCCCGGTGGGAGGTGCTGGCTTCGGCGCTCATCGTGCCGATCGGGCTGGCACTGGTCGCCTGGGACCCGCAGGTCGACGACCTCGCCTCCGTGTCGGGCGAGGCATGGCTGTCCGCCTTCGTCAGCATCGCGGTGTACGTCGTCATCGCCGGCGCGGTCGCCGTCGACGGCTCGGTGCGCGACCAGACGCTGCTCGTCGTGCTGGCCACCGGCGCGCTTGTCGTCTTCACGACCATGCAGAGCTTCGCGGTCTTCGCCCCGATCATGTCCGGCGCGACCCTCTTCCTGCTGCTCGGCGTGCTCCTGCTCGCCACCGGCTTCGTCTTCGACCGCGCCCGCCGGGGCGTGGCCGCCAACCTCAGTGAGGCCCTCTCGTGAACGCTCGCACCCGGGTGGCGCTCGTCTGCGTCCTCAATCTCGGCCTCGTTGGCCTCGCCGTCGCCGGCCAGCTCTCCGCCCGCGCCACCGGCGAGGACATCCGGCTCCGCGTCGAGCCGGTCGATCCGATCGTCCCGTTCCGTGGCGCCTACGTGGACCTCTCCTATGCCGGCATCAGCACACGCACGACGAAGGAGACCGGCGATGCGTACGTCTCGCTGGCACGTCGTGGCCCGGTCTGGGAGGCGAGCGGCGTGTCCACCGAGCCACCCGCCGAGGGACTGTTCCTGAAGTGCCACGACGACGGCTGGCGGCTCAGCTGTGGCATCGAGAGCCTCTTCCTCCCGCAGGACCGCGCCCAGGAGATCGAGACCGAGGTCAACGGCGGCGACGCCGTCGCGGTGGTGAAGGTCGACTCGCGCGGCCACGCGGCCCTCGTCGCAGTCCGGACGCCGTGAAGATCCTCAGCGTCCGACCTCGGCCGATCTGCGCGCCTGGGCGCGGAACTGCGTGGGCGATGAGCCGACCACCCGGCGGAACGCGGTACTGAACGCACTCTCGGACCGGTAGCCGGTGGCCCGTGCGAGCTCGGAGATCGACAGCGCATCACGGGAAAGAGCGTCGCGGGCCAGGCTCATCCGCCATTGGATCAGGTACTCCAGCGGTGGGACCCCGACGTGGCTCTTGAAGGCCTGGGCGAACGCGGAGCGTGACATGTGGCTGATCTCGGCGAGCTCGTTGATGTCCCAGGGGTAGGCCACGTCCGCGTGCACCGCGCGAAGGGCGGCGCCGATGCCGTCCTCGTTCAGGGCGCCGAGCCAGCCGGTCGGCCGGTCTGTCTGCCCGGCGTGCGCACGCAGCATGTGCACGAGCAGGATCTGGGCGAGGTGGTTCTGGACCAGCGGGCCGCCTGGAGCGGTGAGGCCGACCTCGGTGGCCAGCAGATCGATCAGCTGACCGAGGCGGTTGCCATGCGGATCGCCGGCACGCACGATCACCAGCGGCGGCAGGAGATCGGTCAGGAGGGCCGCATTCTGGTGATCGAACTCGATGTGCCCGACGCAGAGATAGAGATCGTCCTCGGAGGCCGGGCCGATGCGGACGAACCCCTCCTCGGCGCTCGCCCACACCTGCTCCGCGGGGCGCGGGCTGGCAGCGGGCGTGCTGGCCAGCACGTACGGCGGCGGGTTGCCCAGCATGAAGGTGTCGCCCTCCTCCAGGAGCACCGGTTCATGCCCTTCGAGGATCAGCCAGCAGGTGCCGCATACGAGACCACCGATCCGTACGTGCAAGAACGTGTCGAAGCTCAAGGCCCACTCCCCCGTCGCCTGAAGGCTGGGGCCGACCACCGTGCGGGGCCTGAGCAGTCCGATCGCGTCGGCCACTGGATCTCGGAAACCGAGCACTACCAACACCTCCTGGACGATGCGTAAAGAATACCGGACTCTGACTTATGGATCTTCCAGCAAAGCGGCTGCACTATCGATGTCGTAGGTAGATCACCTGCACACGAGTACGCCCCGCACGGGGCGAGTGATGGAGAAGACTCACATGGGACAGCTGGACGGCAAGACGGCAGTGGTCACCGGTGCGAGCAGCGGGATCGGCCTCGCCACCGCTGTGAGACTGGCCGAAGAGGGCGCGCACGTGTTCGTCACCGGGCGGCGTGAGGCTGAGCTGGAGGCCGCCGTCAAGACCATCGGACCGGATCGGGCGACGGGGGTCACTGGCGACATCTCCGAGCCGGCCGACCTGGACCGGCTCTACGACGCGGTCCGCGCCCGCGGCGCGGGAGTCGACGTGCTGGTGGCGAATGCTGCGGTCGGCACGTTCGTGACGTTGGAGCAGACCACCGAGGAACACTTCGACCAGACCTTCGGGGTCAACACCCGAGGCACCCTGTTCACCGTGCAGAAGGCGCTCCCCCTGCTCAACGAGGGCGCCTCGGTCATCCTGACCGGCTCCACGGCGGCCGACCGCGGGATGGAGGCGTTCGGAGCGTACGCGGCGTCGAAGGCGGCGGTCAGGTCGTTCGCGCGGACCTGGTCGGCCGAGCTCAAGCACCGGGGTATCCGGGTCAACGTGGTCTCGCCGGCATGGATCGAGACCCCTGGGGGCACCGCGGCCTTCGGCGACGAGGAGACCGCCCGCGCCATGAAGGAGCACGTCGCCGCGACCGTGGCCAAGGGCCGCATGGGTCGGCCCGAGGAGGCTGCCGCTGTCATCGCATTCCTGGCCTCTGAGCAGAGCAGCTATGTCGTCGGCTCGAACCTCTACGTCGACGGCGGAGCGAACCAGACCTGAGCCCGGACCCGCGGCGGCGTCCCATGGTCGCGGAGGGCAGCCGTACCGCTGCCCTCCGCGATCGGTCCTCACCAGGTGATGCTCACTTACGGAGGAACTCCGCGAGCGCGGCGTTCACCTCATCGGCGTGGGTCCACAGGAGACCGTGGGGAGCGCCCTCGACCTCGACGTAGTCGGCCCCAGGAACGGCGTCGCGGAAGCGGCGTCCGGTGGCGTCGATGGGCAGGATGTTGTCCTTGGTGCCGTGCAGGATCAGTGTCGGCTTGCCGGCCTCGCGAACCGCTTCGACGTCGCCGCGGAAGTCCTCGATCCAGGAAGAGACCACCGCGTACGCGGCCACCGGGGCGCTACCGACAGCGACGTTCCAGCTGCCGGTGACGGCTTCTTGGCTGATCCGGGAGCCGAGGTTCTCATCCAGGTTGTAGAAGTCGTTGAAGAACTGGGTGTACCAGGCGTAGCGGTCGTTCTTCGCGGCCGCGGCGATCCCGTCGAACACGTCCTGCGGGACGCCTTCGGGGTTGTCGTCGCGCTGCACGAGGAACGGCTCGAGCGACGCGAGGAAGGCGAGCTTCGCGACCCGCTCGTGTCCGTACCTGGCGACGTACCGCGCGAGCTCACCGGTGCCCATCGAGAAGCCGACGAGTACGACATCGCTCAGGTCGAGAGTCTCGAGGACCGTGTTCAGGTCGGCGGCGAAGGTGTCGTAGTCGTAGCCGCTGCCGACCTTGGACGAGTTCCCGAAGCCGCGCCGATCGTAGGTGATCACGCGGTAGCCGGCAGCGAGCAGCTCGCGCGTCTGCTTCTCCCAGCTGTGACCGTTGAGCGGGTATCCGTGGATGAGCACGACCGGCTGACCGGTTCCCTGATCCTCGTAGTACAGCTCGACCGGCGCGCTGTTCTCCTGACCCACCGTGATGAAAGCCATCATCTCCCCTTCCTGTACGACCAGCGCGACGCTGGCAGCTCGTTGACCTCATGGACAGTGTGCCTCCAGGCGGGCCATCCAGATGGTGGTTCCGCCCGCGGCTGCAGCTCAGAGCTCTTCGGGCGGCGCCATTCGATAGACGAACTCGCCGAGACCTGACTGCGCGATCGCGAACAGGGTGCCGGCGAGACCCTCCTGGGTGGCGGCCATGCTCAGGTCGCCCAGGCGCACCGCCTCGAACCCGGCATCGTCGCTGAGCCGGCTGACGACATCCTGGGCCTGGTCGTCGCCGGCCCACAGGCCGCTCGGTCGTACGCGGGCGTCGGCGATCCGTCCGAAGAGGGAGGCGAAGTTGGTGCTGAAGGCCTTAGCCGTCGGTCCGCCGGTGACCGACTTGACGTACTCGGCGTTGGAGGAGAACCCGTCCGGTGGGCGAGCGCCCCCGTAGAGGTTGGTGGCGTCGAGCACCGTCTTCCCCTCGAGCCCGGTGACGGACGCCAGCGCCGCTTCGACAGCGGCGCCGGGGACGGCAAGCAGGACAGCGTCGGAGGCACTGGCGTCACCGCCGCCTCGCCCCAGTCTCGTCACCTGGTGCCCGGCACGCTCCCACAGATCCGCCAGGCCACCGCCGATGTTGCCGCGTCCGATCACCGTGATGTTCATGCTCGCGACTCCTTGTCCTGGTCGCCCTGGTGCTCGTGGAGGCGGAGCGCGCCCGAGGGGCAGCGCCCGATCACGTCCCGCAAGGTCTGTGCGGTCTCCTCCGAATCAGCGTGGCCGGGGTCGATCCACGGCCGTGCGGCCGTGTCGAAGACGGTGGGCATGCCGCGTACGCACTCGGCGGCGTGCCGGCACACATCTGCGTCGAAGGAGACGTCGACCACGGGGCCGGTGTAGGTCTTGCGCGCCATCCTCAGTCCTTCGCCGTCGATGCGGGGACACGCTTCACGAGGGAGATGTACTCGGGGTGGCGGCCGATCCAGCCCTTGATGAACGGGCACAGCGGCATCACCTTGCGCTGGCTCGTGTCACGTACGTCATCGAGCGCGAACCGGGCGATCGCCGCGCCGACACCCTTCCCCTCGAAGGCGGGGTCGACCTCGGTGTGGGTGAACACGATCAGGTCGGTGGCGAGGATGTACTCGGCGAACCCCACCACGGATCCGCCCACACGCGCTTCGTAGCGCAGGCGCTCGGGGGCATGGGCGACCTCAACATCGATTTCCGTCATCTCTTGTCCTTGCTCGGGGGCCTGCATGCTTCGTGCGCCATCGGGACAGCACCTGTATCTGTTTGCACAAGCAATGATATGAGGAAGGTGAGGCAAATCAAGGAGCGTCACGACGGTGTCGCTGCGCGGCGGCGACCGAGAGAGGCGACGCCGGGATGCGCCCGGTGTCAGCGGCCTCGGCGGCGAGCCGGCGGCCCGACCTCGGCCTGGGCGATCGGCGCGAGCGCATCGGCCAAGGCGACCAGATCAAGACTCTGGAGGTGGTCCATCACGTGCCGGCGGACGCTCTCGAGGTGCGCGGGCCAGGCCTGCTTCATGCACTTCAGACCGGCCGGGGTCAGGCACGCGAGCTGGCCGCGACCGTCTGCCACCGAACGCATCCGCTCGACCAGACCGCCCCGCTCCAGCCGCTCCACGACGCGGGTCAGCCCGCTCACCGAGATCGCCACATAGTTGGCGAGCTCGCTCATCCGCAACGAACGCTCGGGAGCCTCGGACAGGTTCATCAGCACGGTGTACTCGGTGAGGGTCAGCCCCTCCGCCTGCATGAGGTCGGCATCGAGCACCCGCGGAATCACCACAACCGCACGCGCCAGAGCGCGCCAGGCCGCCTCCTCCTCCGGCGAGAACGGGGCAACCTTCCCAGCCGTCGTACGCCGATCGTCCATACCGTCGAGGCTAGCGTGTAGTTGCTTGACGTAATAAGGACACCCGTCCATGGCTGCGACAGACGCACACTCTTCGGACTCGCGTGCGACTCGCTCAAAAGCGACTGCAGACGGCGCCGCGTACGCGCCCGGACGAGATCGGCCACCACCGCGTATCCGCAGGTGGCGGGCCGATCTCGGTTGCTCCCGAGGACTACAGGTACTGACCCGTGTTGGAGACCTGCTCGATCGAACGGCCGGGCTCGGTGCCCTGCTTGCCGGTGATGAGCGTGCGGATGAAGACGATCCGCTCGCCCTTCTTGCCGGAGATGCGGGCCCAGTCGTCGGGGTTGGTGGTGTTGGGGAGGTCCTCGTTCTCCTTGAACTCGTCCACGCAGGCCTGGAGCAGGTGCTGAACCCGCAGACCCTTCTGGCCGGAGTCCTCGCCGGAGTCCAGGAAGGACTTGATGGCCATCTTCTTGGCCCGGTCGACGATGTTTTGGATCATCGCGCCGGAGTTGAAGTCCTTGAAGTAGAGGATCTCCTTGTCGCCGTTGGCGTAGGTGACCTCCAGGAAGCGGTTCTCCTCGGACTCCGTGTACATCCGCTCGACGACCGTGCGGATCAGCTCGTCGACGGTGGCCTGCTTGTCGCCGTTGAACTCGCCCACGTCGGTCGGGTGCAGCGGCAGGCCGGGGACCAGGTACTTCGAGAAGATGTCACGAGCACCCTCAGCGTCGGGACGCTCGATCTTGATCTTCACGTCCAGACGGCCCGGACGCAGGATCGCCGGGTCGATCATGTCCTCACGGTTGGAGGCACCGATCACCAGCACGTTCTCCAGAGCCTCGACGCCGTCGATCTCGGAGAGGAGCTGCGGAACGATGGTGTTCTCCACGTCGGAGGAGACACCGGTGCCACGTGTGCGGAACAGCGAGTCCATCTCGTCGAAGAAGACGATCACCGGGGTGCCGGCCGCGGCCTTCTCACGAGCCCGCTGGAAGACCAGGCGGATGTGGCGCTCGGTCTCACCGACGTACTTGTTGAGGAGCTCGGGGCCCTTGATGTTGAGGAAGTAGGACTTGCCGTCCGCTCCCGTCTTCGCCGCGACCTTCTTCGCCAACGAGTTGGCGACAGCCTTGGCGATCAGGGTCTTGCCACAGCCCGGAGGACCGTAGAGCAGCACACCCTTGGGCGGCTTGAGCTGGTGCTCGATGAAGAGGTCGGGGTAGAGGTACGGCAGCTCGACCGCGTCCTGGATCTGCTCGATCTGGCCGGCGAGGCCACCGATCGACTCATACGAGATGTCGGGCACCTCCTCCAGGACGAGCTCCTCGACCTCGGACTTCGGCACCTTCTCGTAGACATATCCCGACCGTGGTTCGAGCAGCAACGAGTCACCCGCGCGGATGGCGTCCTGCAGGAGCGGCTCGGCCAGACGTACGACCCGTTCCTCGTCGGCGTTGGCGATCACCAGGGCGCGCTCACCGTCGGCGAGCAGCTCCTTGAACATCACCACCTCGCCGACCTTCTCGAACTCCATCGCGGCCACGACGTTCAGCGCCTCGTTGAGCATGACCTCCTGGCCATAGCGCAGCTCGTCGAGGTCGACGTTGGGCGATGCGGTCACCCGGAGCTTGCGCCCGCCGGTGAAGACATCGATCGAGTCGTCCTCGTTGCGCTCGATGAAGGTGCCGAAGCCTGCTGGCGGCTGTGCCAGCCGGTCGACCTCCTCCTTGAGCTTGATGATCTGGTCTCGGGCATCCCGAAGCGTCACGGTGAGTCGCTCGTTCTGCGACGTAACGGCGGACAGGGAGCGCTGCGCGTCGGCGAGCCGCGCCTCCAGGCCACGCGAAGATCCGGGCATCTCGGTCAGTCTGTGCCGCAGGTCGGTCACCTCAGCTTCAAGGAAACGGACATGACTCTCGAGCTCCTCGGGGCTGCGCCCCTCGGAACGGAATCCATCGGATGTCGACATCAGCACACCTCCTCTACTGCTTCGACCCTACAAGGGAGAGGGGCAGGAGAGGAGAAGGATTTACCGGTGTTGGACACTATTCGTCGGTAGCGGCCGAGTTCGTGTCGACCCGTGGCACACCGGAAGATGTGCGCCGACGCGGAGTGGACTCAGTCCACCTCGGCGCCATCCTCGGGCAGGACCTCCACGACCGGCTCGGGAACCGGCATGTCAGCCGGGCGCGGGCCGGTGTAGTCAGGTCCGTACGCCCCGGGGGCAGGTCGACGCGTCTTGCGCGGCGCACGCTCGCCCGGTGCCAGCTTCCTGGCCGTGACCAGGAAGGCGGTGTGGCCGATCATCTTGTGACCCGGCCGGACCGCGAGACCCTCGACGTGCCAGTCGCGCACCAGCGACTCCCAGGCCTGCGGCTCGGTGAACCCGCCGTGGGCGCGGACCGTCTCGACGAAGCGGGACAGCTGGGTGGTGGTCGCGACGTAGGCGCAGACCATGCCACCGGGGTAGAGCGCCTCGGCCGCCGCGTCGACGCACTCCCACGGAGCGAGCATGTCGAGGATCAGCCGGTCGCAGCGGATCTGCTGGCGCGGCAGCTCCTCCTGGAGGTCGCCCAGGTTGAGCGACCAGCTCGGGTGGGACTCCCCCGCCGGCGTACCGAAGAACTGGTCGACGTTCTTGCGGGCGACCTCGGCGAACTCCTCGCGACGCTCGAAGGAGGTGACCTTGCCGAACGGGCCCACCGCGCGCAGCAGCGAGCAGGTCAGGGCGCCGGAGCCGACCCCGGCCTCCACTACGGAGGCACCCGGGAAGATGTCGGCCATGGCGACGATCTGGGCGGCGTCCTTGGGGTAGACCACCGCGGCGCCGCGCGGCATCGAGACCACGAACTCCGACAGCAGCGGGCGGAAGACCAGGTATTCACCGCCCGTCGAGGCGGTGACCGTGAAGCCCTCCTCGCGGCCGATCAGCTCGTCGTGATCGATGTGGCCCTTGTTGGAGAAGAAGCGCTTGCCGGCGACGAGCTCGAAGTTGTGGCGGCGACCCTTGGTGTCGGTCAGCCGCACCCACTCGCCCTCACGAAGCGGCCCGCGGTGCACGCCCGCTCGGGCCTCGGCCGGAATGTCTGGGATATCAGCGCTTGACACCCGCCGAGGCTACCCGTTCTCCCGGCCAACCCGGCAAACCGCGATCCCTCAAGCTCCCGCGCGGAAGGCAGCGTCGACGTCGGAGGTGACCAGTACGCCATAGATCGAGCCGTCGGGCTCGACCAAGAGGTATTCGGGTGCCGGGGTCTTGGAGATCGCCTTGACCAGGGACTCGCCGTCGATGTCGGCCGGGAGGGTGAGGCCGTCCTCGAGCTGACGGGTGACCGTCGAGGTGGCCATCCAGGGACGACGATCCTCCGGGGTGGCCAGCAGCGCGCCCTCGTGGACGAGACCGATCGGCTCGCCGCCGCTGCTCACCGTGACGATGCTGCCCGCCTCGGCCTCCTGGGCGCGGCGTACGGCCTCGGCGAGCGGAAGATCGGCGGGCACGGCCAGGGTGCGGCGAGCGAGGTCGCGGGCGACGAGGAGCGGGAGCCGCATGCGCGCTCTCGCCGACATGATCGCCGCGGAGGCGCCGCTCCAGAGGAAGACGCCGATGATGACAGCCAGGACGTAGTCGGTGAGGTCGGGCTGGACGCCGAGGATCTGCCCCTGGATGAAGGGCCACAGCAGCACGACTACCGCAAGGACCCGCCCTGCCCAGCCGGCGACGATGTTGCCGCGGTTGATGTTGCCGGTCGCGGCCCACACCCCCGCCTTGAGCAACCGGCCGCCGTCGAGAGGCAGACCGGGGACGAGGTTGAGCACGCCGACGAAGAGGTTGGTGACCCACAGGCCGGTGACGATCAGACCCATCAGTCCGTTGGACGTGCGGAACGGGGCCTCGAAGGCGAGCACGGAGACGCCGAACGCGGCGCCCGCGACGGCGAGGGAGGCCAGCGGCCCCACCACCGCGATCCAGAACTCGTCGCGGGGGCGCCTCGCCTCCTTCTCCACGGAGGTCGCACCGCCGAGGAAGTGGAGCATGATCACTCCCACCGGATAACCGAGCCGCTTGGCGACGATCGCGTGGGCCGCCTCGTGCAGCAGCACCGCGCCGTAGAGGACGATCGCGAACGCGAAGCCGGCGACGTACGCCAGCCAGCCCAGGCCGGGCTCCACGGCTTCGATCTGGGGCGCCATCAACCAGGCGATCAGCGCCGCGATGAGGAACCAGGACGGCGTCACCAGGACGTCGCTGCCCGCGATCGAGCCGACCTTGATCGTGCCCGGGACTCGGGGGGTGGGCTCCGCCTCGTCGACCGGCTTGTCGCGGTCGGGGCGTGGGTCAGGGTCTGCCACATTCCGAGCGTACTTGAACGGCGGTTGCCAGGTGGTGTCGACCCGGTTGTCGGTGCTTGCGAATAGTGTCGAGGTCATGAGCACCTCACCTGCCGATTCGCTGTCGACCCCGGTCGACGGCGTCAACGTGCTGGGGTCGCTCTCCCCGAGCCGCGCGAGCGACTTCACCTCGTGCCCGCTGCTCTACCGGTTCCGCACCATCAACCAGCTTCCCGAGCCGCCCTCGGAGGCGGCTGCGCGCGGGACCGTGGTGCACAAGGTGCTCGAGGACCTCTTCGACCTGCCCGGTCCCGAGCGCACGCCCCGGCAGGCGAGGTCGATGGTGGAGCAGGCATGGGAGGACGTACGCAGCCTCGACCCGGCCCTGGCGACGCTCTTCACCTCCGGGGCCGACGACGCGGAGGAGGGCTGGCTGGAGTCGTGCCGGCAGGTGCTGCGGCGCTACTTCGACCTGGAGGACCCGCGCCGTCTGGAGCCCGCCGAGCGCGAGCACTACGTCGAGGCGCTGCTCGACTCCAAGCTGCTGCTGCGCGGGTTCATCGACCGTGTCGACGTCGCCGCCGACGGCCGGATCCGGGTGGTCGACTACAAGACCTCGAGGATCCCGAGCGAGGCGTACGAGGCGAAGGCGCTGTTCCAGCTCAAGTTCTACGCCCTGGTGATCTGGCGCACGCGGGGCGTGGTGCCGGCGATGCTGCAGCTGATCTACCTCGGCTCCGGCGACATCCTGCGCTACGTGCCCGACGAGGCCGACCTGCTCGCGACCGAGCGCAAGGCCGAAGCGATCTGGCGGGCCATCCGCACCGCCCAGGAGACCGGCGAGTGGCAGCCGAACCCGGGGAAGCTCTGCGGATGGTGCGCCCACAAGCCGCTGTGCCCCGCCTTCGGCGGCACTCCTCCCCCACTTCCGGCCGCGCTTTCTGCGACGCCGGGACCCGTCGCGGCAGGCGACGACCTCGATCTCGACTAGGACCCTAGGCGCGTCTACCAGGATCGGCCGGTTGCGAGAGTTATCGTCGCGACGAATGTGACGAATGCGCTGAGGGAGGTGCGGCTGCTCGTGGAGTCGACAGGCCCCACCTCGTCTCGGCATCGTCCCGACATCCAGGGCCTCCGCGCGATCGCGGTGCTCGCGGTCGTCGCGCTGCACGTCGGCTTCGGATCGCTGACCGGCGGCTTCGTCGGCGTCGACGTCTTCTTCGCGATCTCGGGCTTCCTGATCACCCAGCAGCTCATGCGGCAGGTACGCACCGAGGGCCGGGTCAGCCTGCTCGGCTTCTACGCGCGCCGGGCCCGCCGGATCCTGCCGGCGGCGACGCTGGTGCTGCTCGCGACCGTCGTCTATGCAGCCCTCTTCCTCGGTTTCGTACGCACCCGCGTGATCGCCCTCGACGCGCTGTGGTCGGCGGCGTTCGCCGCGAACTTCCGGTTCGCGTCGCTGGAGACCGACTACTTCTCCGCAGCGCTGCCGCCCTCGCCGCTGCAGCACTTCTGGTCCCTCGCGGTCGAGGAGCAGTTCTACCTGGTCTGGCCGCTGATGATCCTGGGCTGCCTGTGGGCGATGAGATGGCGCAGCCAGAAGACCGCGCCCGACAGCCCCGCCAAGCCCGATCAACGCGGACGCAGGCGCGTGCTGGTTATCGCCCTCGGCGCCGTCATCGTGGCATCGCTGCTGGCCTCGGCGGTGCTGACCCGGACCAGCCCGGAGGCGGCGTACTTCTCGCCGTTCACCCGTGCCTGGGAGCTCGGCCTGGGCGCGATCGCGGCGATCGCGTTCCGCGACGACGGGCCGCAGGACGCCACCGCGCGCTGGCGGGCGCAGGTGCTCTCGGCGTTCGGGATGTTCTTCATCGTGTGCGCCTGCCTGCAGTTCAACGACGCGACCCCGTTCCCGGGCACCCCGGCACTGGTGCCGGTTCTCGGCAGCGTCTTCATCATCGTGGCCGGCACGCTGTGGCACGGCCCGACGGTGGTCGGCCGGCTGCTGTCGGTGCCGCCACTGCAGGTCGTCGGCAACTGGTCCTACTCGCTCTACCTGTGGCACTTCCCGGTGCTGGTCCTCGCCGAGCTGCAGCTGGGTCGCGAGCTGCGCTGGTGGGAGCAGGTGCTCCTCGTCGCGCTCGCGCTCGCGCTGGCGGGGCTCTCCTACCACTTCGTCGAGGAACCGTTCCGGCGCGGCATCATCTGGCGCCGGCCGGCGTTCGGCCGAGCCGCCACGCTGGGCCCGGTGGCGCTCTACCCGCTGAGCATCACATTGGTCGCGGTGACCTGCTTCGGCGCCAACACCTACGCCACCGGGACCGCGCGCGACGGCTACCAGCCGGCGATCACGCTGGCCGAGGCGGACTCCTCCGCCTCGTCGGGACCGTCCAAGCAACCCGACCGACCGGCGTCGAGCGCCGCCCCACCCGCCGCCGAGCCGCAGGAGCCCGACGCGCTTCCCGCGCTGGTGAAGGCCTCGGTGCTCGCGGCCCGCAAGAACCAGGCGATCCCGACCAACCTGAAGCCGGGCCTCACCCACCTCTCCGACGACGTGGAGTCGGTCGGCGAGTGCAACTACTACTCGACGAAGGTACGCAAGCTCTGCCCGCGCGGTGACGCCGACGCCGAGAAGACGATCGTGGTCATCGGCGACTCCCACGCCCGCCACTGGACACCCGCGGTCGAGGAGATCGCCGAGCGCTCGGGCTACCGCGCCTACATGCTGGCGATGCCCCAGTGCACCGTCTCGCTGGTCACCCCCGACAAGATCGACAGCACCGACCCGATGACGTCGTGCGACGACTTCCACGACTTCATGCTCTCGTCGGTCAAGAAGCTCCGCCCCGACCTGCTGCTGATCTCCTCGCGCCCGATCAGCGCCGCCTACCACGACTCCTCGGGCCGCCACACCGACCGCGAGGACGTACGCCGCGCCGTCTACCGCGGCTACCAGCGCCTGCTGGCCCAGGTGAAGCCCGTCGCCGAGCGCACCGTGTGGCTGCGCGACGTACCAGCGCTCGAGTTCGACCCGGCCACCTGCCTGAGCAGCAACAAGACGCTCTCGCCCTGCACCTACAAGCCGCTCGAGAGCCAGCAGGACGGCGCCGACCTTCAGATGCAGGCGGCCAAGGCCGCGCGCGTGGAGACCGTCGACCTCGACGACATGTTCTGTGACAGCGTCGGCATCTGCACCACCGTCGTGGGCGACACGATCACCCACCGCGACGGCCACCACCTCACCGCGACCTACTCCCAGGAGCTGGGTCGCACCCTGGGCGAGCGGCTCAAGGTCTGGTGACGGTCACTCGGCGTCGGGTTCGGCGTCGGGTGGTGTCTCGGCGCCGTCGCGCTCGTCCCGGTCGGCCCACTCGAGCAGCGGCTGGATCGAGAACGGATGGTCGTCGATGTCGGCGTGCAGGTCGCCGATCTCCGCGAACCGGGCCGGCACCGTACGCATCGTGAACTCACGCGGGTCGACGTCCTTGGTCTCCTCCCAGGTGATCGGGGTGGAGACCCGGCCGTCGGCGACGCCGCGGATCGAGTAGGCGCACGCGATGGTGTGGTCCCTGGTGTTCTGGTTGAAGTCCACGAACAGCTGCGCCGGGTCGCGATCCTTGCGCCACCAGGCCGTGGTGACCAGCTTCGGTGCCCGGCGCTCGACCTCGCGGGCGAAGGCGTGCGCGGCGCGGCGTACGTCCTGAAAGCCGTGCTCCGCCGGGATCCGGACATAGACGTGCATCCCCGAGCCACCGCTCGTCTTCGGGTAGCCGACCGCGCCCAGCTCGTCGAGGAGCTCGCGGACGATGCCGGCCACCGTCTGCACGGTCGAGAACGGGCACGCCGGACCGGGATCCAGGTCGATGCGCCACTCGTCGGGCTTCTCGGTGTCCTCGCGGCGGCTGTTCCAGGGATGGAACTCCACCGTCGACATCTGCACCGCCCAGATCACCGCACCGAGCTCGGTCACGCAGAGCTCGTCGGCGGTGCGGCCCCAGCGCGGGAAGTAGAGGCGTACGGTCTCGATCCAGTCGGGCGCCCCCTGCGGCAGCCGCTTCTGGTGCACCTTCGGCCCGGCCAGGCCCTTGGGGAACCGGTGCAGCATGCACGGCCGCTCCCACAGCGCGTTGACGATCCCCGGGCCGACGGCAAGGTAGTACTGGGCCACGTCGAGCTTGGTCGCGCCGGTCTCTGGGAAGTAGACCCGGTCCGGGTTGGAGATCCTGACGACGCGGTTGTCCACCTCGATCTCCACCGACGGGGATGACTTGGCCATGCCCGCCAGCGTAGGCGCTGCGATGATGTGCTGACCCGAAACCCGCTCATCCGAATCCGCACAGGAGTGTCACGTGGAGGTCTGGCCGAGGCGTCGAGAGGGTGTGAGCACATCGACCGCGAGGACCTCCGCCGAGGAGTTCGCCGACTTCGTCCATGCGACGGGTGGCACGCTCTACCGCACCGCGCTGCTGCTGACGGGTGACCATCACCTCGCCGAGGACCTGACCCAGACGACGTACGCCCGGGTCTTCGCGTCCTGGCGGCGAGTCAGCCGGGCGGACAACCCGGCGGCCTACGCGCGACGTGTGCTCCTCAACGGATTCATCTCCCACCGACGGCTCCGGCGCAACGCCGAGATGCCGACCTCCACGCTGCCGGACGATCCGGGCAGCGATGCCGACCCCAGCGCCCGGATCGACCTGCTTGCCGCCCTCCAGCGGCTGTCGCCGACCGACCGGGCCGTGCTCGTCGCGCGCTACTGGGAGGACCGATCCGTGTCCCAGACCGCTGCCGATCTCGGACTGACCGAGACGGCGGTCCGCACCCGCTCGAAGCGTGCCCTGGAACGGCTGCGCCCGCTGGTCGCGGACATCTTCCCGGAGAGGACCACCCGATGAACGATTCCATGGACAGCCCGGAGACCAGCATCCGTACGGCACTGCACGAGCGTGTCGCCGACCAGCACCCCGACTACGCCGGGCTCTCGGCCGGCGCGATCAGCGCGGGCTCACGCATCCGGCGCCGCCGGCGCATCGCCGTGACCGTCGGTGCCGCTGCGGCCGTGGGCGCCTTCGCCGCGGGCGGCATCGGGCTCTCCCAGCTCCTGAGCACCACCGCCGTGGACCAGTCCCCCCTGGGTGCAGCCGGGGCGCCCTCCGCCTCGGCCTCACCGTCGACGGCTCCGCTCTCCGCGGGGCAGCGACTCGACCTCGATGCGGGTGTCACCGGTCTGGTCGTCACCAACGCCGAGGCCGAGACGATGCAGATCACCGTGCAGGCGCAGAGCACCGCGCAGGCGGCCCCGGGCGAGTCTCCGGGCGTCGGCATCGGGCTCACCATCGTCCTGTCCGGACCCGCCGATGCGGTCGAACAGATGTGGAGCAACGGCCCGCTGCTCGAGGACTACCCCGGGATCACTCTCGCCACCGAGGGCCTTCCCCACGGGCTCCTCGACGCGGCTCCGGTCAAGCAGCCCGCGGGGTGGACGTGCGAGTGGTACCTGATCGATGACAAGGCGTCCTGCACCTCCGAGGACGGTGGCGTGGCCGGCCTGGTGATCCGCCCGGCGAAGGTCTTCGCCAAGTGGAGCGCGGACCCCGACAAGGCTGGCCCCGGCTCGGGGGCCTACCTCACCGAGGTCCACGGCGACATCTTCATCAGCGTCCACGGTGGGCAGGGCACCACCGACGCCGAGCTCCAGGCCCTCGCCGGCTCGCTCAGGTGGGTCGGCTGAGCTACTCCGGCGTACGTCGCAGCAGCGCCAGGAACATCGCGTCGGTGCCGTGGCGGTGCGGCCACAGCTGAACGGTGCCCGGCAGCGGTCCGGCGCTGTCGGGCACGTTGCCGGCTGTGCCGGAGATGGGCTCGAGGGTGACGTCGGAACGGCCCTCGAGCACGCTCTCCACCGCGCCCTTCGTCTCGGTGAGCACCGGTGAGCAGGTGGCGTAGAGGACCACGCCGCCCGGCCGGGTCAGGTCGATCGCTCGGTCGAGGAGGGAGCGCTGCAGGTCGACGAGTACGTCCAGATCGGCCGTCGCCCGTCGCCACCGTGCCTCCGGGCGGCGGCGCAGCGCGCCCAGGCCGGTGCACGGGGCGTCAACGAGGACGCGGTCGAAGGCCGCGTCCTTGAACGGCGGCCTGATGCCGTCGCCCGCCACGACCCCGGCGACGCCGTCCACCTGCGTCCCGGCTGATCGGTCGGTCAGGTTGGCGAGCACGAGTCCGGCGCGGTGCGGCTGGCGCTCGTTGGCCACCAGCAGCGCGTCCTGCTGGGCGGCCAGGGCGGCCAGCAGGGCCGACTTCCCGCCCGGTCCGGCGCAGAGGTCCAGCCAGGACTCCGTCCGGCCCTCAGATCGGTCGGCGCCGGCCTCGGCCAAGGCGATGGCCACGAGCTGCGAGCCCTCGTCCTGTACGCCCGCACGCCCCTCGGCCACGGCGACGATCCCGGCCGGGGAGCCGGAGTCGAGCGTGACCCCGAAGGGCGAGTAGGGCGTCGGCGTGCCGCCGAGCTCGGCAACCGTTGCCCGCCCGGGCCGGGCGACCAACGTGACCGACGGCGGCGCGTTGTCGGCCTCGAGCAGCGCGTCGACCTGGTCACGACCGACGGCCTCGGCGAGCCGCTCGACCACCCAGCGGGGGTGGCTGAAGGCGACCGAAGCCCAGCCGTCATGGTCCCGCTCGCGCGCGGGCGCCACCTCGGCGACCCACTCGTCCAGGAACTTGCGGGTGAGCTTGCGCAGCACGGCGTTGACGAACCCCGCCGGCCCCTGGCCGACCTTCGACCGGGTCAGATCCACGCTGGTCGAGATCGCGGCATGGTCGGGCACCCGCATGGACAGCACCTGGTGCGCCCCCAGCCGCAGCACGTCGAGCACCTTCGCCTCGACCTTGGCCAGCGGGCGATCGATGCAGGCGGCCAGCACGGCGTCGTAGGTCCCCTGCTGCCGCAGCGTCCCTGAGGCGAGCTCGGTGGCGAAGGCCGCGTCACGGCCCTCCAACCCGAGGCGGCCGAGGACGTGGGGCAGCACCAGGTTGGCGTACGCCTCATCGACCCGCACCGCCTTGAGTACCTCGAACGCGGCCAGCCGGGCCGGATCGGCCGGCTTCGTGCTGCCCTTCGCCCCCGGTCCACGCGGGCCCTGCGGCCGCCTGCCGGGGCGTCTACCCGGCTGCGCTCTATTCGAAGGTGACACCGGACTCCAGACGTACGCCGCGGGCCCAGTCTGCCGCCGGCATCTCCTTCTTTCCGAACGCCTTCACCCGGCCCAGCCGGACCGCGGTGGTGCCGGTGCCGACGAGGACCTCGTTCTTGCGGACGACCAGCTCGCCGGCCGTCACCGACTCCTCGGCGATCGTGACCGGCCCGACCTTGAACCGCTCCCCGTCGAGCAGTGTCCAGGCCCCCGGCGCCGGCGTGCAGGCGCGGATCTGCCGGTCGATGGCCACGGCGTTCTGCGTCCAGTCGATCCGGGCGTCCTCGACGGTGATCTTGTCGGCGTAGGTGACCCCGTCGACGGGCTGCTCGCGCGCCTCCAGCGAGCCGTCCTCGATGCCGTCGAGCGTGGACACCAGCAGCCCGGCCCCACCCTCGGTGAGCTTCTCGAAGAGCGAACCGGAGGTCTCGCCGGGCGCCAGCGCCTGGGTCATGGTGCCGAAGACCGGGCCGGCGTCCATCGCCTTGACGATCCGGAAGGTGGTGGCCCCGGAGATCTCCTCGCCGGCCCAGACCGCGCGCTGCACCGGAGCGGCGCCACGGTAGGCGGGCAGGAGCGAGAAGTGCAGGTTGACCCAGCCGTGCCGCGGGATGTCCAGCGCCGACTGCGGCAGCATCGCGCCATAGGCGACCACCGGGCAGCAGTCGGGTTCGAGCGCTTTCAGCTCGGCCTGGAACTCGGGCTCGCGGGGATGCTCCGGCTTGAGCACCGGAATCCCCAGCTCCTCGGCCCGCTGTGCGACCGGCGAGGGCACCAGCCGCTTGCTGCGGCCCTGGGCGGCATCGGGGCGGGTGACGACACCGACGAGCTCGTGACGCGAGGCCGCGATCGCGTCCAGCGAGGGGACGGCCACCTCGGGCGTACCTGCGAAGACGACCCTCATCAGAACCCGAACCCGTTCGTCGCGTGCGGGGAGATCTTCACGGTCGGCTTCTCCAGGCCGAACCACTCCGACTCCCGGATCTCCCTCATCGCCGCCTTGCGCGCGGCCTCGTCGAGCCGGTCGATGAACAGGATGCCGTCGAGGTGGTCGGTCTCGTGCTGGATGGCCCGGGCGAGCAGCTCGGAGCCCTCGATGGTCACGGGCTCACCGTGCATGTTGAACCCCTTCGCCACCACCGACAGGGCCCGGCGGCAGTCGAAGGTGATGTCGGGCAGCGACAGACAACCCTCTCCCCCGTCCTGCGTCTCCTCCGACAGGGTCAGATCGGGGTTGATCAGGTGACCCACCTGGCCGTCGACGTACCAGGTGAAGACCCGCAGGCTCACCCCGATCTGGGGAGCTGCCAGTCCGGCGCCGGGTGCCTCGAGCATGGTGTCGGTCAGGTCGGCGACGAGCTTGTGCAGCTCCTTGTCGAAGTCGACGACCTCGATCGCTGGCTTGCGCAGCACGGGGTCGCCGAAGAGTCGGATGGACTGGACTGCCACTGGTCTCCTAGGTGGTCGAGCGTGTCGGGACCACAATACGTGGGCTGAGCGTGGGTCAGAGCGTCGGCGGATCCACCTGGACCCGCACCGGGTCGAGCTTGCGCGCCGACCGCACCCGCTGCAGCTCCCCGAGTGCCTCGGTGAGCTGCACTCCGAGGGATCGCGGCACCCGTACGACCGCGCGCAGCCGTGGCTCTCCGGTGGACGTGGGCTCGGCGGGCACCGGCCCGAGCACCTCCGCGCCCGGCGGCAGCGCGAGCAGGGTGAGCGCGTCGTCGAGCGCCCCGGGCGTGCCGGTGATGGTGGCCAGGCGCGAGGCCGGCGGAAGGTGGGCCTCCTGGCGCGCCGCCGCCTCGCGCCGGGCGAACCCCGGCTGGTCCCAGCGCACCAGCGCCTGCAGCACCGACAGCGCCGGGTCACCGACCACGAGAACCCGCCCACCGGGCCGCACCAGCCCCGCGGCGTTGCTCCAGCGACGCAGCGCCTCCTCGTCCGTACGCAGATCCGGCCGCCCCAGCAGCAGCCAGGTGTCGAGCAGCAGCACCCCGGCATAACCGCCCTCGGCGACCGGCTCGGCGCCGACGGTCGCGACCACGATCGCCGGTGTTCCTGGCACCGTCTGCCTGACCGCCCCCGCCGAGGAGGTCACCACCCGCACCCCGGCGAACGAGCGACCCATCTCCTCGGCCGTGCGCGCCTCACCGATGATCGGAGCCCGCAGCCCGAACCCGCCGCACGCCCCGCACGCCCAGGCCGTCTCGACATGACCGCACCAGCCGCACGTCGGCGGTTCGGCCGGACCCCCGAGCCGCAGCGGCCCCTGACAGGCCGAGCACCTGGCCGGCGTACGACACCGGTCGCACGCCAGCGACGCCGCGTACCCGCGCCGTGGCGTCTGCAGGAGGACGGGGCCGGTGGCCAGCGCGGACCGGACGATCTCGTGGGCCTCGCGAGGCACCCGCGAGGCACGGGTGAGCGGGTCCTTCTCGAGGTCGAAGTCGGTGTCGCCGGTGATCTCGATGCTCACCCGCTCGCGGGCCAGCGCCCGGGTGGGACGGATCTCCTGCGCCCAGCCGGTCTCGGCCAGGAAGCCGGCCTCCACGGTCCGGGCGAAGCCACCCACGAGCGCGGCCGACTGCTCCTGCTCGGCCCGCAGCAGCAGCACGTCGCGCGCGTGCGGGTAGGGCGCGCGCTGCTCGGCGAGCAGGTCGTCGCCGTCCTCCCAGACGACCACCAGGCCGAGGTCGTGCACCGGCGCGAAGGCCGCGGCGCGGGTGCCGATCGCCACCTTCACCGTGCCCCGGGCGACCCGGAGGAACTCCCGGTAGCGCGTGGCGGGACCGGCGTCGGCGGCCAGCACCCCATGCTGCCCCTCCCCCAGCACCGTGGTCATCGCGTCGTCGAGACGGGCGAGGTCCTTCCAGTCCGGCACCACGACCAGCGCACCGCGCCCGGAGGCCAGCGTCGCCGCAGTCGCGTGAGCGATCAGGTCGGCGTGATCGGTCCCGGCTGCGGCGTGCCAGACCGCGCGCGGCGCACCGCCGGAGGCCAGGTGTCGTAGGAACGCAGCCGCGGGCTCGTGACCGGCCCACGCCTCCGCCGCGGCTGCGGCGTCGAAGGGCCGCTGGGCCGGGGCGAGCGCTGACGGCTCCTTCTCGGTCGACGCGTGCCGCGGAGGGATCGCCAGTCGGAGGACGTCGGCCCGGGCACCCGCATAGCGCCGGGCGACCGACTCGCTCAGCGCAGCGACCTGCGGCGTGAGCACCGCCTCGGCGCTGACGACACGCTTGAGCGGTTGCAGCTTCGCATGCTCGGAGGCTTCGGCCCGCGCCACGACGAACCCGTCGACATCCTTGGGACCGAACCGCACCTTCACCCGGACCCCGGGCTGCGCCTCCTCGGCCATCGAGGCCGGAACCGCATAGTCGAAGGGCCGGTCCAGGTGGGCCATCGGCAGGTCGACCAAGACCTTGGCGACCGGATCCACCTCGGCGATCGACGCCTCCGCGGCCTTCCGCGCCCGCGTGGCCGCCGCCTTCGCCCGCCCCTCCTTGACCCGGTCGCGAACCAGCCCGGGCAGCTCCAGCTCGGCTGCCCCGGCTGCCTCCTGCGGACCCCGGCTCACAACCGCCATTTCTATCAGCCTGCGCCGACATCCGAGCCTTGCCCGGCGCGTGCGCCGGGCAAACGCGAGGAGATCGAGCGAGCGCAGCGGGTGAGCTTGCGAACCCGCGAAGCGGGTCGAGATCGACGTGAACGACGCCGCGTCCTGACCGAAAACCACGCCGAGTCGGCGCGTTAGAACGCGCCGACTCGGCAGGGTGTTGGGTGGATCAGGCGCCGGCGGCAGCCTTGAGCGCGTCGGCGCGGTCGGTGCGCTCCCAGGTGAACTCGGGGAGCTCGCGGCCGAAGTGACCGTACGCAGCGGTCTTGGCGTAGATCGGGCGGAGCAGGTCGAGGTCACGCAGGATCGCGGCCGGGCGGAGGTCGAAGACCTCCAGGACGGCCTTCTGGATGTTGGCCTCGGGCACGGTGTGGGTGCCGAAGGTCTCCACGAAGACGCCGACGGGCTGGGCCTTGCCGATGGCGTAGGCGACCTGGACCTCGGCGCGACGGGCCAGGCCCGCGGCGACGATGTTCTTGGCCACCCAGCGCATGGCGTACGCAGCCGACCGGTCGACCTTCGAGGGGTCCTTGCCCGAGAAGGCGCCGCCGCCGTGGCGGGCCATGCCGCCGTAGGTGTCGACGATGATCTTGCGGCCGGTCAGGCCGGCGTCACCCATCGGGCCACCGACGACGAAACGGCCGGTCGGGTTGATGTGCAGCTTGTAGCCGTCGAAGGGAACCGACGACTTGAACTGCTCGAGCACCGGCTCGATGACGTACTTCTTGATGTCGGCGTGGAGCTGCTCCTGGGAGGTCTCCTCGGAGTGCTGCGTGGAGAGGACAACGGTGTCCACGCGAACGGCGCGGCCCTCGTCGTCGTACTCGATGGTGACCTGGGTCTTGCCGTCGGGACGCAGGTAGTCCAGCGTGCCGTCCTTGCGGACCGCGGTGAGTCGCTCCGCGAACGTCTGCGCCATCTTGATGGGCAGCGGGAACAGCTCGGGCGTGTCGTCGCAGGCGTAGCCGAACATCAGACCCTGGTCGCCGGCACCCTGCAGGTCGAGCTCGTCGACCGAGCTCTCCAGGCGGTGCTCCTCGGCGGTGTCGACGCCCTGGGCGATGTCCTGGCTCTGGGCGCCGATGGCGACCTGGACACCGCAGGAGTGACCGTCGAAGCCCTTGAGGGAGGAGTCGTAGCCGATCTCGAGGATCTTCTGGCGCACGAGCTGGGCGACCGGCGCGTAGGCGTCGGTGGTCACCTCGCCGGCGACGACGACCAGGCCGGTGGTGAGCAGGGTCTCGACAGCCACCCGGCTCTTGGGGTCGTGCTCGAGCAGGTAGTCGAGCACCGTGTCGCTGATCTGGTCGGCGATCTTGTCCGGGTGCCCCTCGGTCACCGACTCCGACGTGAAGAGACGTCCGGTCACGTGTAGCTCCGTTTCACAGGTTCATGTGGGTAGTTCAAGCAGATAAACGTCAATCGTTCTGGTCGACAAACATAGACCCCGAACCCCAGGACCACAGGGGTGGTCCTCATCGTGGCGCACGGCGTGTCGTTCAGTTTGTACGTTGTTCATCGAGGCGTAAGGAGATCTGGTCCCAGATCACCTCTGCGAGGGCTGACTTCGCCCCTTCGGCCACGTCGACGTGTCCTCCGTCGGCGCCCAGGATGACCGCTTTGTTGACCTCGCTGCCGAAGACCGCGCCGCCGCTGACGTCGTTGACGACGAGCAGGTCGCAGCCCTTCCGCTTCAGCTTGGCCGTGGCGAGCTCGAGCACCGATCCGGTCGCGTCGCCGGTCTCGGCCGCGAACCCCACGACGACCTGACCGGGCTTGGTCCGGTGGTGGGAGATCTCGGCCAGGATGTCGGGGTTCTGCATCAGCTCGATCGTCGGTGCCGACCCGTCGGCGGCCTTCTTGATCTTGGACTCGCTCATCCCGGTCGGCCGGAAGTCGGCAGGGGCGGCGGCCATGACGACCGCATCCGCGCCGGTGGCCGCGGAGACCACGGCGTCGCGCAGCTCGGCGGTCGTGCCGACACGTACGACCTTCAGGCCGGCCGGGTCGGGCAGGGTCACGTTGGCGGCGACCAGGGTCACCTCGGCACCCCGGGCGGCCGCGGCACGGGCGATGGCATAGCCCTGGAGCCCGGAGGAGCGGTTGCCGAGGTAGCGGACCGGGTCCAGGTATTCCCGGGTGCCACCGGCCGAGACGACGACGCGGCGACCGACGAGGTCGGCGCGCCCGCCATGGGCGAGGACGGCACGGGAAAGCTCGAAGATCTCGGCCGGCTCGGGCAGGCGACCCTTGCCGGTGTCCTTACCGGTCAGCCGGCCCTCGGCGGGCTCGATGACGATGTTGCCGCGCTCGCGCAGGGTGGCGACGTTGGCCTGGGTCGCCGGGTGCTCCCACATCTCGGTGTGCATCGCCGGGGCGAACACGACCGGGCAGCGCGCGGTGAGCAGTACGTTGCTGAGCAGATCGTCCGCGAGGCCGTGGGCCGCGCGGGCAAGCGTGTTGGCGGTCGCGGGCGCGACCACGACGAGGTCGGCCTGCTGCCCGATGCGTACGTGCGGGACCTCGGTGATGTTCTCGAAGACGCCGGTGGCGATCTCCTTGCCCGACAGCGCCGCCCAGGTGGGCGCGCCGACGAACTCGAGGGCGGCGGCCGTGGGGACCACGTTCACGTCATGGCCGGACTCGGTGAACCGGCGTAGCAGCTCGGCCGCCTTGTAGGCGGCGATGCCGCCGGCGACCCCTAGGACCACGCGCGGCCGCTCCCCCTCGGGGGGAGCGGCCGGAGTGGTGCTGTTGGTGGACAGCGGAAGACCTGGACGATCAGGCGTCGGCGGCAGGCGCCTCGGCAGCGGCCTGAGCCGCGGCCTGGGCGGCCAGCTCGGCCGGGTCGATGTCCTCGCAGGTCAGCAGGTCCTCGTTGATCTCGCGCAGCGCGATCGAGAGGGGCTTCTCCTGAACGTGGGTGTCGACCAGGGGGCCGACGTACTCCAGGAGGCCTTCGCCGAGCTGGGAGTAGTAGGCGTTGATCTGGCGAGCCCGCTGGGCGCTGTAGAGAACCAGCTTGTACTTGCTGTCGGTCTTCGTCAGCAGGTCGTCGATCGAGGGGTTGGTCACGCCCTGGGCGTCGATCTGAGGGGCAGCCACGTGAGCCTCACTTGTCGGCTTGGTCGGATTTCTTGCTCGGAAGCCCGAGCGTCATCAAGGTTACCAACTCATCGGCTGCCTGATGAACTTCGTGGTTCACGATCGTGACGTCGAACTCTTTCTCCGCCGCCAGCTCGACCCGCGCGGTCTCCAGGCGGCGCTCCCGCTCGGCCTCGGTCTCGGTGCCTCGACCGACCAGTCGGCGTACGAGCTCATCCCAGCTCGGCGGGGCCAGGAAGACGAAGATGGCCTCGGGCATGGTCTCGCGCACGAGCCGGGCGCCCTGCAGGTCGATCTCGAGCATCGCCGGGCGGCCCTCGGACAGCGCCGCCTCGACGGGACCACGAGGAGTGCCGTAGCGCGCCAGGTTGTGGACGGTGGCCCACTCCAGCAGCTCGCCACCGGCGATCATCGCGTCGAACTCCTCGTCGGAGACAAACAGGTAGTGCACCCCGTGCACCTCGCCCACGCGAGGCTTACGGGTCGTCGCCGAGACGGACAAGAAGACCTCGGGGTGGTCGTCGCGCACCGCTGCGGCGACGGTGCCCTTGCCGACCGCGGTCGGACCGGCCAGGACGACCAGTCGCTTCTCGTGGCCCTCGCCGGCGCCGGCCGGGGTCTTCTCGTCCGTCATCAGACTCATCGGCGAGCGAACTCCTCGACAAGCGCGGCCACCTGCTTGGGGCCGAGGCCCTGCACACGGCGGCTCATCGCGATGCCGAGACGCTCCATCATCTGGGTTGCCCGCACCTCACCGAGGCCGGGGTGGGAGGTCAGCAGGTCGATGACCTTCATCTTGCCGACGACCTCGTTCTTCTTCCCTTCCTCGATGACCTCGAGGACGGACATGCCGCCAGTGCGGACCTTGTTCTTGACAGCAGCCCTCTCCTGGCGCGAGGCCGCGGCTTTGACGAGCGCGGCAGCGCGCTGTTCAGGGGTGATGTCCGGAGGCAGAGCCACGAAGACTCCCTTTCACGATCAGATGTGTAGTCGACAGGGCAACCGGGTCGCGCGGTACAGGGATCGTGCCCCCCGGCTGAGCGCTGAAAGTAAGCGCTCGCGCCAATCTAGCCATTACGTTGCCGGGGCGGCAATCGGGGTCGCCTAACTGGTGTCCATTCGGTTCACAGGGTCAAAGATGTGTGACACACGTCCCGGGCCTGCTGCTGGACGCGTACGGACGCCTCTTGCGTCTTCGTGTCGCTCACCTTCGTGGCCGCCTCGGCGATCTTCTTCGCCTCGGCGTCGCTGACGCCCTCGGGCGGCTCGCCGTTCTCGAAGTCGTCGGCCGAGACGCCGGCGTCCTCCAGAGCCGTGCTGAGGCCCGAGATCGCCCCCGTGAGCGTCTTCCAGTCCTTCGCGATGTCGTCGGGCGCGTTGCGCTCGAGGTCCTCGAAGATCGGCAGGGCGGCGATCAGCCCGCTGGTGCCGTCCTCCCCCAGGGTGTTCGTCAGCTGCTCCTGATGGCCCTCGAGGGACTTGCAGTAGTCGTCGATCGGATCACCGCACGAGCTCAGGCCGGCGGCGAGGATCGGCAGGACGAGGAGCTGGGCGGCCATCCGGAGACTGGTCATCGGGTCAGTCTCGCAGGCGCGGGGGTGGGTTCCTTCATCAAGGTATGCGGGGAAAGGGACACATCCCGTGCGGAGATCCGCGAGGGATGTGTCCCTTCGGCTGCATACCTTGATGAAGGAACAGACCTCAGCCGAGCTGGTCGCGCAGCCGCAGCGCCTCGTCACGCAGCGCGGCCACGTCCGGGCCCTTGCGCAGCAGTCCGCGGCTGGTGCTGGCGACCACGTTGGCGTTGGCGGCACCGAAGATCCGGGCGAGGTCGGCCGGGGTGCCGCCCTGCTCGCCGAAGCCCGGCGCCAGGATGGGGCCGTTGAACCCGAAGTCGTACGCCACCCCAGCACCATCCGCCCCGTCGACGGTCGCGCCGACGACTGCGCCGAACGACCCCAGCGGGGTCTCGGCTTCGTTCAGCCGGCGCAGGTGATCGAGCATGACCCGCCCGACGCTGCGGCCGTCCTCGACGGTCGCGTGCTGCACCTCGGGGCCCTCCTTGTTGGAGGTCAGGGCGAGGACGAACAGCCCGGCGTCGAACTTCGTGGCCGTCTCGACGAACGGCGTCAGCGAGCCGAACCCGAGATAGGGGCTCACCGTCACCGCGTCGGCGCCCAACGAGCTCGTCGGATCGAGGTAGGCGTCGGCGTACGCCTGGCTGGTGGAGCCGATGTCGCCTCGCTTGATGTCGAGGAGCACCAGCGCGCCGGCGGCCTTCGACTCGGCGATGACCCGCTCCAGCACCGCGATGCCGCGCGAGCCGAACCGCTCGTAGAAGGCGCTCTGCGGCTTGATGGCGGGGACGTACGGGGCCAGGCCCTCGACCGCGGTCAGGGCGAACCGCTCCAGGCCCGCGAGGTCGTCGTCGAGGCCCCAGTCGAGGAGCAGGGAGGCGTGCGGGTCGATCCCGGCACAGAGCCTCCCCCGCTCCGCGAGGGCGGCGGCATAGCGAGCACCGAACGTCATCGAGCCACCCCGTTCGCGATCCGGCGGGCGTAGCCGGGCCCTTCGTAGATGAACCCGGTGTAGCCCTGGAGCAGGTCGGCACCGGCGGCCAGGCGCTCGCGGGCGTCCTCGACGGTGGCGATGCCACCGACCCCGACGAGAGTCATCTCGGGGCTGACCCGGCTGCGGAGCAGCCGCAGGACGTCGAGGGCACGCGCCTTCAGCGGGGCGCCGGAGAGACCGCCGGCACCGGCCGCGGTGATCTCGGCGGGCGCCGAGGCGAGGTGCTCACGACCGATGGTGGTGTTGGTCGCGATGATCCCGTCCAGGCCGATCGCGCCGGCCAGGTCGGCGACCTCGACGACATCGGAGTCGGCCAGGTCGGGGGCGATCTTGACCAGCAGCGGGACCCGGTGCTTGGTGACCTGGTCCGCGATGGAGCGGACGTGCTCCAGCAGCGGCTGCAGCTTCTCGACCGACTGCAGGCTGCGCAGGCCGGGCGTGTTTGGCGAGGAGACGTTGACCACCAGGTAGTCGGCGTAGGGGGCCAGCAGCCGGGCCGACTTGGCGTAGTCGGCCTCGACGGCCGCCTGGTCGTCCTCCGGGACGAGCTTGGTCTTGCCGATGTTGATGCCGAGGACCGGTCCGCCGGCCGCCGTGCCCCGGCGCTCCAGACGGCTCGCCAGCCGGGCGGCGACCGCCTCGGCGCCCTCGTTGTTGAAACCCATCCGGTTGATCACGGCGCGGTCGGCCGGCAGCCGGAACAGGCGCGGCGCCGGGTTGCCCGGCTGCCCCTCCCCGGTGACCGTGCCGATCTCGACGTGCCCGAAGCCGAGCCCGCCCAGCGCGTCGATGCCGACCGCGTTCTTGTCGAAGCCGGCGGCCAGGCCGATCACGTTCGGGAAGGTGAGTCCCATCGCGTGCACGGGAGCACCCGGCGTACGCGTCCTGGACAGTGCCGGCCCGGCGGCCCGGATCGCGGCGAACGCCTGCTGGTGAACACGCTCCGGATCGGTCTTCGTCAGGACCTTGTCGAACAGGGTCCGGTAGGCCTTCACTGGGCCGACACTCCGCCGTCGTGGTGACCGACGACGTCGCGCCACTCCTGCAGGCTGCGTACGTCGATCTCACCGCGCCGCAGCGCCTCGATGCCCTGCACGGCGGCGCCGAGACCCTGGACCGTGGTGATGCAGGCGATGTTGGCCATCACCGCGGCGGTGCGGATCTCGTAGCCGTCCATCCGGGCGGACCTGGCGTTGGAGGTGCCGTTGGGCGTGTTGATGACCAGGTCGACCTCGCCGTCGAGGATCCGCTGAACGGTCGTCTTCTCGCCGTCGGGCCCGGTGCCCTGGGAGTGCTTGCGCATCAGCCGCGAGGGCACCCCGTTGCGGCGCAGCACCTCGGCGGTGCCCTCGGTCGCGAAGATCTCGAAGCCGTGGTCGGCGAGCACCTTGATCGGGAAGATCATGGTGCGCTTGTCACGGTTGGCCATGCTCACGAAGATCCGCCCGGAGGTCGGCAGCGGGCCGAACGCACCGGCCTGGCTCTTGGCGAAGGCGCGGCCGAAGTCGGAGTCGAGCCCCATGACCTCGCCGGTCGACTTCATCTCCGGACCGAGCACGGTGTCGACCTGCTGGCCCTCCGGGGTGCGGAACCGGTTGAACGGCATGACCGCTTCCTTGACCGCGATCGGCTGGTTGGGCGGCAGCGCTCCCCCGTCTCCGGTCGCCGGCAGCACCCCGGCCGAGCGGAGCTCCGCGATCGACTCGCCGAGCATCACCCGCGCCGCGGCCTTGGCCAGCGGGGTCGCGGTCGCCTTGGAGACGAACGGGACGGTGCGGGAGGCGCGCGGGTTGGCCTCGATGACGTAGAGCACGTCGGAGCCGAGGGCGTACTGGATGTTGAGCAGGCCGCGCACGCCCACGCCTTCGGCGATCGCCAGGGTGGCCACGCGGATGCGCTCGACCTCGGCGGCGCCGAGGGTGATCGGCGGCAGCGCGCAGGAGGAGTCGCCGGAGTGGATGCCGGCCTCCTCGATGTGCTCCATGACGCCGCCCAGGAACAGCTCGGTGCCGTCGTAGAGGGCGTCGACGTCGATCTCGACGGCGTCGTCGACGAACTTGTCGACCATCACCGGCTTGTCCGGGGTGACCTCGGTCGCGGCCTCGATGTAGGAGCGCAGCGCGTCGTCGTCGTAGACGATCTGCATGCCGCGGCCACCGAGGACGTAGGAGGGTCGGACCAGGACCGGGTAGCCGATCTCGGCGGCGATCTCACGGGCCTCGTTGAACGTGGTGGCCATGCCGTGCTTGGGCGCGACCAGGCCGGCCTTGTGGAGCACCCGGCCGAAGGCGCCGCGCTCCTCGGCGAGGTGGATGGCCTCGGGGCTGGTGCCCACGATCGGCACCCCGTTGTCCTTGAGCGCCTGCGCGAGCCCGAGCGGAGTCTGGCCACCGAGCTGGCAGATGACCCCGACGACCGGCCCGGCCTGCTGCTCGGCGTGGACGATCTCGAGCACGTCCTCCAAGGTGAGCGGCTCGAAGTAGAGCCGGTCGGAGGTGTCGTAGTCGGTCGAGACCGTCTCCGGGTTGCAGTTGACCATCACGGTCTCGTAGCCGGCCTCGCTCAGCGCGAGGGAGGCGTGCACGCAGGAGTAGTCGAACTCGATCCCCTGCCCGATCCGGTTCGGACCGGAGCCGAGGATGATCACGGCCTCCTTCTCCCGCGGCGCGACCTCGGTCTCCTCGTCGTAGGAGGAGTAGTGGTAGGGCGTACGCGCCTCGAACTCGGCCGCGCAGGTGTCGACCGTCTTGTAGACCGGGCGGATGTTCAACGCGTGGCGTACGCCGCGAACGACGTCCGCGGTCATGCCGCGCATCTTGCCGAGCTGGTAGTCGGAGAAGCCGTGCCGCTTGGCGTAGCGGAGCACGTCGGCGGTCAGCTCGGGCGCCGCGATGATCTCCTGGGCGATCTCGTTGATCAGGAAGAGCTGGTCGACGAACCAGGGGTCGATCTTGGTGCTCTCGAAGATCTCCTCCGGCGTCGCACCGGAGCGGATCGCGTCCATGACCCGCTTGAGCCGGCCGTCGGTGGGGACCTTGATCTCCTCCAGCAGCGCCGGCTTGTCGAGCTCGACGACCTCCTGGGTCCAGTCGAAGACCGCCTCGGGCTTCTCCAGGGAGCGCAGGGCCTTCTGGAGCGCCTCGGTGAAGTTGCGGCCGATCGCCATCGCCTCGCCGACGCTCTTCATGTGCGTGGTCAGCTTGGTGTCGGCGCCCGGGAACTTCTCGAAGGCGAAGCGCGGGACCTTGACCACGACGTAGTCGAGCGTCGGCTCGAAGGAGGCGGCGGTCGAGCCGTTCGGCCCGGCGGTGATGTCGTTCTCGATCTCGTCGAGGGTGTAGCCGATGGCGACCTTGGCGGCGATCTTGGCGATCGGGTAGCCGGTCGCCTTGGAGGCCAGCGCGGAGGAGCGCGAGACGCGCGGGTTCATCTCGATGACGATGATCCGGCCGTCGGCCGGGTTGACGGCGTACTGGATGTTGCAGCCGCCGGTGTCCACGCCGACCGCGCGGATGATGCCGATCGCCAGGTCGCGGAGCTTCTGGTACTCGCGGTCGGTCAGCGTCATCGCCGGGGCGACGGTGATCGAGTCGCCGGTGTGCACGCCCATCGGGTCGAGGTTCTCGATGGAGCAGACGATGACCGAGTTGTCCTTGCGGTCCCGCATGACCTCGAGCTCATACTCCTTCCAGCCGAGGATCGACTCCTCCAGGAGCACCTCGGTGGTCGGGCTGGCCGCAAGACCGGCCCCGCCCAGGCGTCGCAGCTCGGTCTCGTCGTACGCGAAGCCCGAACCCGATCCGCCCATCGTGAAGCTCGGTCGGATGACCACGGGGTATCCGAGCACCTCGGCGCCGGCGAGCAGGTCGTCCATCGAGTGGCAGATGACGGACTTCGCGCTCTCGCCACCGAGCTCGGCGACGATCTGCTTGAACTGCTCGCGGTTCTCACCGCGCTGGATCGCCTCGATGCTCGCGCCGATCAGCTCGACGTCGTACTTCTCCAGGATCCCGCGCTCGTCGAGCGCCACCGCGCAGTTGAGCGCGGTCTGGCCGCCGAGGGTGGCCAGGAGCGCGTCGGGGCGCTCCTTGGCGATGACCTTCTCGACGAACTCCGGGGTGATCGGCTCGACGTAGGTCGCGTCGGCGAACTCCGGGTCGGTCATGATCGTGGCCGGGTTGGAGTTGACCAGGACGACCCGGATCCCCTCCTCGCGCAGCACGCGACAGGCCTGGGTGCCGGAGTAGTCGAACTCGCAGGCCTGGCCGATGACGATCGGGCCGGAGCCGATCACGAGCACGGACTTGATGTCTTCGCGCTTGGGCATCGCTCAGACCTCCTTCGCCATGAGAGAGATGAACCGGTCGAAGAGGTAGGCGGCATCGTGCGGGCCTGCCGCTGCCTCCGGGTGGTACTGGACCGAGAAGCCCTTGAGCTTCCCCGTCTCGGCGTCCTTGAGCTCGAGGCCTTCGACGCAGTCGTCGTTGAGGTTGACGTGGGAGACGGTCGCGATGCCGTACTCGGTCGTCGTCTCTTCCCCTACGGGTGCGTCGACCGCGAAGCCGTGGTTGTGGGCGGTCACCTCCACCTTGCGGGTGGTGAGGTCCATGACCGGCTGGTTGATCCCGCGGTGGCCGTACTTGAGCTTGTACGTCCCAAAACCCAGCGCGCGGCCGAAGAGCTGGTTGCCGAAGCAGATGCCGAAGTAGGGGATGTTCTCGGCCAGCGCCGCCTTGAGCAGCTCCACCTGGCCGGTGGTCGCCGCCGGGTCGCCGGGGCCGTTGGAGTAGAAGAGCCCGTCAGGGTTCGTCGCGAGGACGTCCTCGAGGGACGCGGTCGCCGGCAGGACGTGCACCTCGATGCCGCGCTCGGCCATCCGCTCCGGGGTCATCTCCTTGATGCCCAGGTCGAGGGCCGCGACGGTGAACCGCTTCTCACCCTTGGCGGGGACGACGTACGCCTCCTGGGTGCTGACCGCGTCGGAGAGGTTCGCACCGCTCATCTCGGCGCTGGCGAGCACCTTCTTCAGCAGGACCTCGGGGTCGGTCTCGATCGTCGAGATGCCGACGCGCATCGCGCCGCGCTCCCGCAGGTGGCGGGTCAGGGCGCGGGTGTCGATCCCGCTGATGCCGACCACGGACTGGTCACGCAGGTCGTCGTCGAGGGTGCGCTGGGCGCGCCAGTTGGAGGAGACCCGGGCAGGGTCGCGGACGACGTATCCGGCGACCCAGATCCGGCGGGACTCGGGGTCCTCGTCGTTCACGCCGGTGTTGCCGACGTGCGGCGCGGTCATGACGACCACCTGCTGGTGGTAGCTCGGGTCGGTCAGCGTCTCCTGATAGCCCGTCATGCCGGTGGAGAAGACCGCCTCGCCGAAGGTCTCACCCTCGGCACCGAACGACTCCCCCCGGAACGATCGACCATCCTCGAGTACGAGGAGTGCTTCTTTGTGGGCATGCAGCGGCACGCCGTACCTCCTTCTCCGCCTCACAGGACGGTGCTTAAAGGATGTCGGTCAACTTGCTGGTGACAGTATCAAGCCGATGCCGGTTGACGGCAGTTGGCGTCCGCCGCGTACGCCACCATGTGACGTACGCGGCACTCAGCCCGTTCGGGACGTGCTCAGCCGTGCGAGTGGGGCGGCACGACCGCGCCCTCGGACGGCTGCACGATGACGAAGCCCGCGCCGTGGAAGGCGACCTGGAACGCCTCGCCGCTGCCCCGGCCGATGAGCGCACCGGCGGTGAGCGACTTCTGCAGGCTGGTCTGCAGACCGAGCGACCAGCCGACGACCGCGTTGGTGTCGGCGAAGGTCGGTGCCTCACCGGCGTTGAGGACCACCGGGTCGCCCTCCGTGGTGACGGCGATCCAACCGGTGCCGCGCAGCGTCGTGTTGAAGAGACCGCCGGTGAGCATGCCGGCGCCCTGGACGCGCTCGATGTTCCACTGCAGGCTGCCGGAGAAGGCCAGCACGTGGTCACCGTTGATCGAGATGCCGGAGTTGTTCAGCTGGAGGATGTGGACCTCCTTGGCCGCGTCGGCCAGGAAAACATCGCCCTGACCCTCGACGCCCATCAGGCTCAGGCCCTCACCGGTCACGGCCTTCTTGAGGAACTTCCCCACACCGCCGCCCTGGTACTTGAACTGCACGTTGCCCTGATACGCCACCATCGAGCCCTGGCGCGCCTGGAACGGCTCCCCGACACGTACGCGCAGGAGCTTTTTGTTCTGCAGCACCGCGCCGCTGCCCTCGATCTCGGCGAAGCGGCCGTCGATCAGGTCACCCGAGATCCCGGCGAACGGGTCGCCCGTGGGCTGTGGCTGAGCGGCCTGCGCATGCGCGGCCTGCTGCGCGTACTGACCCGACGCGTACTGAGCCGACGCAGCCTGGGCCGGCTGCGCCTGGGCGCTCTCGCCGTACGCGGCCTGCACCGCCTGCGCCGACCCGACCTGCGTCGGCGCCTCCTGCTCCACAGTGGCCTGAGGCGGCGTCAGGGGTGCCGTCGACTGCTGCCCGCCCGTGGACACGTGCTCGGTCCACTGGCTCCCGTCGTAGTAGCGAAGCTCGGCCTGACCCGTCGGGTCCGGGTACCAGTTCGCGTCCGTCATCTCTAACCCCTACGTCTATGGACCCACGTCGGCCCTTCTCGCCTCCATCCTGGCATGTGCTCGATGCGCGACTCACCGGTGTTCCGCCCGCCCGCCCTATTCTGTGACCGTGACGATCAGGTTCGGGGCCGTCGACGTCCATTACCCGCCGTCCGGAGGGGGCCGCGCCGCGCTCGTGGCGAGCCGCGAGGCAGAGTTCACCTCGGTCGCGGAGGAACGTACTGCCTGGCTCGACGAGGTCGCCGACTACGTCCCGGGAAGGTTCTACGAGCGGGAGCTCCCCGCGCTGATCGCCCTTCTCGATGACGTTGACCCGCTCGAGGTACTCATCGTTGACGGATACGTCGACCTCGACCCGACGGGACGGCCCGGTCTGGGGTGGCACGTCTGGAACGCCGGCCTCGCACCAGCGGTCATCGGCGTCGCCAAGACCGCGTTCCGCAGCGCCACCCACGCCGAACCCGTCCTCCGCGGAAGCTCGACCAAACCGTTGTACGTCACGGCCGCCGGCATCTCGCCGACCGATGCCGCGGCCCTCGTCAGCGCGATGTCCGGCACCGCCCGTATCCCCGAAGCACTGCGACTCGTCGACCGCCTCGCCCGATCGCTGCCCTGACCGGTCGGTCTCGTTCTGCAATCGGCGCGTGGGCATGACACGCGGCGCGGATGTTTGTGCAGCCGTCTGCTGCACAATCCCGTTGTCGGTTCTTCGTTGCACGAAGCATTTGTCCAACGGCTGTTGGACAAATGCTTCGGCGGCCACTCCCCCGATCCTCGAGCACGTCGGACGCCCCAGCCACCTGACGGCGCCCTACGAGGAGGGACGAATGACGCTCAGGCGCCGAGGGTCTTCAGCTTGTCAAGCATCCGGCCCATGTGCGGGTCGAAGGATCTCGGGTCGGCGGCGCGGATCTCGGACGGTGTCCACCAGCGCACCCCGGCGTACTCCCGCTCGTCCGGCACCACACCGATCCGGTGGTCGTGGGCGAGCACGAACCAGAGGCTGACGTCGGTGTGCGGGTCCGGGCGGTCGGGCCGGGTCGTGGTCACAGTGATGAACATCGGGCGTGGCCCGAGGTCGGGGTGGAACCGAGCCTCGACGCCGAGTTCCTCGACGCACTCCCGACGGACCGTGTCGGCGGGATTCTCCCCTGGCTCGACGTGACCGCCCGAGGGCAGCCAGAGGCCCGACTTGCGGTGGTCCCCGAGCAGGATGTGGCCACTAACCGGGTCGAGCAGCAGGAAGTAGGAGACCAGGTGCTTGGCAGGTTCGGTCGGAGCGGTGCGACGTCGGAAGACGTCGTTGGTCACGCACAGCCAGGCCGACGCGTCGGCGATGTGGCCGCTCTCCTCGGTGTCCATCGGCTCGATCGTGTCCACCATGATCGAGATGTCGGTCAGCAGTCGATCCTCCGGGCTCATGGTCGTGCACCATAGCCGGGTGAGTGCGACACGATGTGACGGTTCTCGCAGGTCATTGCGTTGCATGGTTGTGCACCGCTAGCGTTTCGATGTTTCATCCAGATTTCCGTGCGGGGGTACGCCATGACCGAGACGTCGATCAGCATCGACGAAGAGCTGTTGGCCGAAGCGAGGAAGATCGCCGGGACGACGACCAACCAGGCTGCGATCGACCACGCGCTGCGTGACCTGGTCGAGCGTGAGGCCGCCTCGGCGGAGTTCGACGGCATCGTCTCGCGCGAGCTCGGCGACACGAAGGTCACGCTGGAGTTCTGAGCTCGCCGAGCGCGTCCAACGGGACGGGCCAGAAGTCTTGGTCGGTCGCGAGGTGGATGACATCGAGCGGCACCGCGGCCGCGGCACACGCTCCGTAGAGATGAGCGGCGTTCGTCCGGTCGGACTGGCTGGGTGGGCCACCGCCCGGCCGACAGAGCAGGAGCTCGACCCGGTCGAGGCCCAGATCATCGACCAGGTGATGGAGCATCGCGGCAACCTGGGCAGCACCGTCGTCGCCGATCTCGACGGGCACCTCCTCGATCTGGCACAGCTGCGGGAACGGGACGCCGTCCGCACCGACGAGCATGAACCACAGCCGTGGCTCGGGCCACCCGAGCGGGTTGATCAGGTGTCGCCAGGCCGCCTCGACGTCGGCCTGGGTGCGGAGGACTGGAGCGTACGGAATCTTGTCGGTCATGGGTCAACGGCACCATGGCCCGCCGGCGAGGACAACGATGATCCGAAGCCCTGTGGATAACGCTGCTCATCCACAGGGCTTCGCTCGTAAGTGGCCCGTCAGCGCCCCGTTCAGGGCACCAGGCGATGCTCCGGACCGGACCAGCGTCGGCGCAGCCAACGGTCATGAGAGGCGACGACGATGGTGCCCAGGGTGACCCCGATCGCCTCCTCCAGCTCGCCCGCCAGGGTGAGCGAGATGTGGTTGGTGGGCTCGTCGAGAAGGAGCAGGTCCGGGCCGGTGGCGATGGCGATCGCCAGGTCGAGCCGGCGACGCTGTCCGACGCTCAGCGCGCCGACGGGCCGGTTGAGGTCACGCGGGTGGACCAGGCCGAGGTCACGTAACGGCACCCGGGTCGCCAGCACCTCCCCGACCGACTCCAGGTAGACGTCGGCGACCCTGCGGCGCAGATCCCCGAACTGCGGGTCCTGGGTGAGCTCCTCGACGTGACGGGCGCTGACCTGGACCTCGCCCGAGGTCGGCTTCGCCCGGCCGGAGATCACGCCGAGCAGCGTGGACTTGCCGCTGCCGTTGGGCCCGGTGATCAGCAGGTGCTCGCCCGCCGTGATGTCCAGGACCGGCAGGCTGACCCGCTCCTCGACGACCAGGTCGCGTACGACGACCATCCTCCCGCTCGTGCCCGCAGCCGACAGCTCGGCGTTGAGCCGCAGTGGCGGTGGCGGCTTGCGTACCTGTGCCTCCTCGGCTTCCTCCAGGCGCCGGTTGGCGTCCTTCTTGCGGCGGGCGACGGTGCGCTCGACGTTGCTGCCCTTGAACTTGTAGATGAACTTGTCGTTGTCGGTCGGGCCGCGGTTGTGGGCGATCGCGTCGTTGCCGATCCTGGTCGCGGTGCGCAGCCGCTTGAGCTCGTCCTGCTGCTCCGCGAACGTCTGCTCCCACCGTTCGCGAGCTGCCTGCCGTGCCTCCTCGTAGGCGCTCCAGCCGCCACCGAAGAGCCGCCCGCCGGCACCGTCGGTGCCGAAGGCTGTGGGGTCGAGGTCGAAGAGGCCGGTGGCGACCTCGTCGAGGAAGACGCGATCGTGGGAGGCCATCAGCACGACGCCGGGGAGGTCGCGCAGGAACTCCCCCAGGACCGCGACCGCCTCGTCGTCGAGGTGGTTGGTCGGCTCGTCGAGCAGCAGCGCGTCGGGGCGGCGGGTGATCGCGGTCGCCAGCGCCAGCCTGGTCCGCTGCCCGCCGGAGAGCGTGCTGACCGGGCGCTCCCGGTCCAGGCCGCTGAGGCCGAGACGCTCGGCGGCCAGGATCGCCCGCCGGTCGGCGTCCCACGCGTCGTGGGCCACCGCGAAGTCGAGCGCGCTCGCGTACGTCTCGGCGACCTCGGGGTCGTCGAGACGGTCGGCGAGCGTCTCGACCGTGGCGACGGCCTCGCGAAGCGGGCGCAGGGTGGTCGCGAGTACGTCCTCGATGCTCGCCGCGTCGCGGAACGGCGGTTCCTGGGGCAGCCAGACGAGATCATCCGGCGCCTCGAGCGTGCCCGTGCGTTGAGCGGTGCGCGGAAGCCGGCGTGCGATAGCGCGGAGCAGCGTGGACTTGCCGGCACCGTTCTCCCCCACGAGCGCGATCCGCTCGCCCGGGGAGACGGTGAGGTCTATCCCGGCGAGGACGGAGCCGCTGCGGAAGGAGACGGAGAGGTCGCGGACGACGATCGGTCCGGAAACGATGGAAGATGACATCAGAGCGCTGGCCTTCGGGTTCGAGGACGACCCGCCGGGCATGTGCCTCGGGCGCGGGTCGGAGGTCAGCGCAGGAACTTCATGATGAGTAAAGAGTACGCGGCGACCGCTGCGCCGTCCAACCGGTTAACCGCGCAGGATCTTCTCCATCGCCTTGCCCTTGGCCAGCTCGTCGACGAGCTTGTCGAGGTAGCGCACCTGGCGCATCACCGGGTCTTCGATCTCCTGGACCCGCACGCCGCACACCACACCGGTGATCAGCTCCGAGCTCGGGTTGAGGTCGGCGGCGGCGAAAAACTCCTCGAAGCTCGTCCCCGCCTCGATGTGCTTGGCGATCGCGTCGTCATCGAAGCCGGTCAGCCAGGTGATCACCTGGTGCAGCTCGGCCGCGGTCCGGCCCTTCTTCTCCACCTTCGTCACGTAGTGCGGGTAGACGGAGCCGAAGGGCATCTTGTAGACGCGCTCGAGGTTATCCACCCTCCCGAGCCTAACCCGGCCGCTCCGCGACGAGCTGGTACATCCCGGCGACGCGTACGAACGGCTCCTGGTCGCACAGCTCACGCTCGAGCTCGAGGAGGCGGTCGAAGTAGGCGGGGTCAGCCTTCGCGGCGTCGTCGGTGAGCAGGTCGTTGGCGATCCTGGTGCCGAAGCGGCCGGTGAGCCGAAGCCCCGCCGAAGCGAGCTCGGCCTCGAGGTCGCCCATCGAGACCTTGCGTACGTCATGGTCGAAGGTCACGGTGCGCTTGGTGTCCGCGCGCAGCTCGGTGAGCGCGGCCTCGGGACCGCCCGTGACCAGTTGGCGCAGCACCATGCTCGCCGGGTTGGGGACCATCACCGAGACACGACCGCCCGGGCGCACGGCGGCCGCCAGGCGGCGTACGTCTCCAGCCGCGGCCGACCGATAGTGCAGCACGAAGTGGCACAGGACCAGATCCCACTCCCCCTCGAGCAGGTCGTCGAGACCGCCGACGAGCGTGGTCACCGACGTGCCCGCCTCCACAGCCCGCCGCTCCGCCTCGGCCAGCCAGGACTCCGACGGGTCGAGGATCGTGACGTCGTGCCCGGCCAGCGCCAGCGGCAGCGCGTCCATTCCGTCTCCGCCGCCCACGTCGAGGATCCGGAGCCCCTCCCCCAGTTCCGCACACTGGCGCCGGAGGATCTCCTCCACCACGGTGTAGCGGATCCGGCCCCACGGGGTCGCGGTGTAGGCGCGCCACTGCGCCAGCTTCTCGGAGAAGACGTCGGTCACGGCGGTGGAGCCTAACCGGCGTAGGTCTGCTTCCCCCGCAGGTAGGTGGCGACGACGCGACCGGTGAGCTTGCGATCGTGCCAGGGATTGTTACGGGAGAGCGAGAGCGAGCGGGCGCGATCCACGACGTAGGTCGCGGCCGGGTCGACGAGCGCCAGGTTGGCCGGCTCACCGACCGCGATCGGGCGACCGTGCTCCTCGAGCCCGGCGATCCGCGCCGGGGTGGTGGACATGACCCGGGCGACGCCGGCCCAGTCCAGCAGGCCGGCAGAGACCATGACGGTCGAGACGACCGAGAGCGCCTCCTCGAGCCCGAGCATCCCGAAGGCCGCGTCGACGAAGGCGTGCTCCTTGTCCTGACGCGCGTGCGGCGCGTGGTCGGTCGCGACCGCGTCGATGGTGCCGTCGGCCAGGGCCGCCCGCAGGGCCTCGACGTCCTCGGCGGGGCGCAGGGGCGGGTTGACCTTGAAGGTCGGGTCGTAGCCGGCGAGCAGGTCGGTGGTCAACAGCAGGTGGTGCGGGGTGACCTCCGCGGTGACCGCCCAGCTGCCGTCCTTCTCGGCCTGCGCCTTCGCCCAGCGCAGCACCTCGACCGTGCCTGCGGTGGAGGCGTGGGCGACGTGGACGCGCGAGCCGGTGTGGCGGGCGAGCATCACGTCGCGGGCGACGATGACCTCCTCCGCGACTCCCGGCCAGCCGGGCAGACCGAGCCTGCCGGAGAGCTCACCCTCGTGGCAGCAGGCCGAACCGTAAGGTGCCAGCGAGGGGTCCTGGGAGTGCTGGGAGATCACGCCGCCGAACGCCTTGACGTACTCCAGCGCCCGCCGCATCACCCGCGGGTCCGAGACGCACTTGCCATCGTCGGAGAAGACCTTGACGCCTGCCCGGGAACGGTTCATGAGGGACAGCTCGGCGAGCTCCTCCCCGGCCAGGCCCTTGGTCACCGCGCCGACCGGGAACACGTCGGCCAGCCCCGCCTCGCGGCCGAGGTCCCACACCGAGACCGCGGCCTCGGCCGTGTCGGTGACCGGCGAGGTGTTGGCCATCGCGAGCACGGCGGTGTAGCCGCCGGCAGCGGCCGCCGCCGCACCCGAGGCGACCGTCTCGGCGTCCTCGCGGCCCGGCTGACGCAGGTGGGTGTGCAGGTCGACCAGGCCCGGCAGCAGCACGAGCCCCGAGGCGTCGACGACCTCGTCAGCCGAAGCAGCGGAGGCACCGACCTCGCGGATCACCCCGTCCTCGACGTACACATCGGTCGGCTCGGCCCCGAGGACGGAGGCTCCCTTGATCAACAGGCTCATGCGGACTCCTCGCCGGCAAGCAGGTGGTAGAGGACGGACATCCGGATCGCGACCCCGGCCGAGACCTGGTCGAGAATCCGTGAGGAGGCGTCGTCGGCGGCCTCCGGAGAGATCTCCAGGCCACGGTTCATCGGCCCGGGGTGCAGGATCGGCGCGCCCGGGCGCAGCATGCCGAGCCGCTGACGGGTGAGCCCGTAGCCGACCGTGTATTCCCGCGACGTCGGGAAGTAGCCACCGCTCATCCGCTCCCGCTGGACGCGCAGCATCATCACCGCGTCGACCTCCGGCAGCACGTCGTCGAGCGAGTAGGAGGTGGCGAAGCCGTCGGCCTTGGCCCACTCGGTGATGCCCGAGGGCATCAGCGTGGGCGGAGCGACGGCGGTCACGGAAGCGCCGAGCTTGATCAGCGACTTCACGTTGGACCGGAACACCCGCGAGTGGGTCAGGTCGCCGACGATCGCGATCCGCTTACCTTCCAGGGAGCCAGGTCCGCCGAGCTGACGCTGGAGCGTGTAGCCGTCGAGCAGGGCCTGGGTCGGGTGCTCGTGCATCCCGTCGCCGGCGTTGATCACCGGGATGTCGAGCCAGCCCGCGACCTGATGAGCCCCGCCGGAGGCCGAGTGGCGCATCACCAGGCCGTCGACTCCCATCGCGGTCACGGTCAGCACGGTGTCGCGCAGCGACTCACCCTTCGAGGCCGAGGAGCCCTTCGCCGACAGGTTGATCACGTCGGCCGAGAGCCACTTCCCCGCGATCTCGAAGGAGGACCGGGTGCGGGTCGAGTCCTCGAAGAAGAGGTTGATCACCGTACGCCCGCGCAGCGCCGGGAGCTTCTTGACCTCGCGCTTCTGGACGTCGTGCATCTCGGCGGCGGTGGCGAAGAGCCGCTGGATCTCCTCGGCGCTCACGTCGTCGATGGACAGCAGGTGGCGGGTCATGCGGGCACCCCTTCCAGCTCCACGATGCGTACCTCGTCGATGCCGTCGATCTCCTCCAGGCGCAGCCCGACCCGCTCGGAGCGGGCGGTGGGGAGGTTCTTGCCGACGTGGTCGGCCCGGATCGGCAGCTGCCGGTGGCCGCGGTCGACCAGAACGGCCAGGCGTACGACGGCGGGGCGGCCGTAGTCGGCGAGGGCGTCGAGCGCGGCGCGGACGGTGCGGCCCGAGAAGAGCACGTCGTCGACCAGCACCACGGTCTTGCCGTCGATGCCGCCGGGCGGGATCTCGGTGTGATGCGGGGCGCGGGTGGGATGGGTGCGCAGGTCGTCGCGGTACATCGTCACATCGAGCGCGCCGTGCGCGACCGGATGGCCTTCGGCGGCCTCGATCCGCGTGGCGATCCGCTTGGCCAGCGGCACCCCACGGGTGTGCAGACCCAGCAGCACCAGGTCTTCCGCATCGCGGTTGCGCTCCAGGATCTCGTGGGAGATCCGGGTCAGCGCCCGGGAGATGTCACGGGCATCGAGCACGACACGGCCATCGGTCGACGGCTCGTGGACAGCATCAGACAAGGTTGTGGTCTCCTTCTCCGCCTCACGGGACGGCTCGTTAAAGGATCGGGCCAACCCTATCCTCACTCCAGGTCGATCAGCACTTTCCCGACCGCACCCGCCTCGACCGCGTCGTGGGCGGCGGCGGTCTCCTCGAGCCGGTAGTGGTGAAGAGGTACGCCGCCCTCCGGGCCGACCCGCAGCGCCCCTGCCGCCACAGCGGCGGCGACGTCGTCGGCCGCCGCCCGGATCTGCTCCGGCTCGATGCCGTAGAGCTGGATGAACTGGTAGCGCAGGTTGAGCGAGAAGGTCGCCCGCAGCGGCATGGTGAGCTCGTCGCCGCCGTTGTTGGCGTAGATCGCGATCGTGCCGCGCTTGGCGATGACCGCACGGTCCAGGTCGTTGTTGACCGCCGGGGCGACCTCGACGATCAGGTCAACGCCGTCGGGCGCGATCTCGCGGATCGCAGCGGCCGCGTCATCCTCGCGGTAGTTGACGATGTGGTGCGCACCGGCGGCCTTCGCCAGCTCCGCCTTCTCCGCGGAGCTGACCGTGGTGATCACGGTTGCACCGGCCCATACGGCCAGCTGGATCGCGGCGTTGCCGACCGCGCCGGCACCGCCGTGGACGAGGATGGTGAGGCCGTCGAAGGACCCCGGGGCCACCCGCTCCACCGTGCCGGAGGTGAGCGCCCGGTGGGCCGTCATCGCCGGGACGCCGAGCGAGGCGCCGAGGTCGTAGGAGGCACCCGCGGCCAGCTCGACGGCCTTGTGGGCAGGGACGGTGACGTACTCCGCCGCGGTGCCCCAGGCCTGCCCGTGCTGGACCATGAAGAGCCACACCGGCTGACCGACGATGTGGGTCCTGACGCCCTCGCCGACCTCCTCGACCACGCCCGCGCCGTCCTGGCCCGGGGTCGCCTCGGGAGTCGTGAGGGTGGCGCTCAGGCCGGCGCGTACCTTCCAGTCGGTGGGGTTGACCCCCGCCCGCACCAGCCTGACCAGGACCTCGCCCGGGCCGGGCTTCGGCACCGGGCGCTCGGTCAGACGCATGGCGGAGGAGGGACCGTTCTCGGAGTAGACGACTGCGCGCATGACTCCGACGTTAGCGGCCCGCGGCTAGAGAGCGTGCGCCATCCCGGCGCAGGCCTTCAGCCACGACATCTTGGTGTCCTCCGAGAGCTGGGAGTACTGCACCGTGGACCCCGCGACGAGCACCGGGTCGAACGGGACCCGGTAGACCCCGCGGGTGCGCTGCTGGTAGACCTCGGTGAGGTCACGGGCCAGGTTGGTGTCGACCTTCGGGGACGGGTCGGAGAGCACGGTGATCGTCTTCAGCTTGAGGTCGGCGTAGCCCGACTCCTGCAGCGCGTCGAGCATCCACAGGCCGCTGTAGCCGGTGTCCTCGCGCACCGTCGAGGTCACCACCAGCAGGTCGGCGGTGTCGGCGGCGGCCAGCCAGTTCTCGGCACGCATGTTGTTGCCGGTGTCGACCAGGATCACCTTGTAGAAGCGCTCCAGGAGCTGGTGCACCTGCCCGAAGTCGTCGGCGTGGATCTGGCCGGTGACATCGGGGCGCTCGTCGGAGGCGAGCACGTCGAAGTGAGCGTCACCCTGGGAGCGTACGAACGCACCGAGGTCGCCGATGCGGGACTGGTGGACGTTGTTGAACGCGGCGAGGTTGTCGAGCAGCTCGCGGGTGGTGTTGCGGTGGGTGCTCCGCATGCCGCGGATGCCGAGGGTGCCGCGGGTCTCGTTGTTGTCCCAGGCGACGATCCCGCCACCACGCACGGTGCCGAAGGTGTAGCCCGCCGCCAGCACGCCGGTGGTCTTGGCGGCACCACCCTTGGGGTTGATGAAGACGATGGTGCGAGGCCCGTCGAAGTCGCGCTGGATCATCGCCCGGTCCTGCTCGTAGGCGACCTCGTCCTGGCCCATCTTGGGGCTGATCAGCCCACCGGACATCTTGCGGATCGCGCCTCGCCAGCCCCAGGTCGCGGGACCGAACCCGGCCGACTCCGCGCGCCGGTCGAGGAAGTCGGTTGCGCTGGGCACCTCGAGGCCGTGGACGGCCGGAGGGGGCGGCGTCACCGCCACCGGAGGGGGCGGGGCGGGTGTCGTGGTGACCTGTGGGTTGGTGATGCGAGTCGCCTCCTGACTCGGGTCGGGCTGGGGCTGTGCTGGGGGCGTCGGCGGCCGTCCCGCCGTCTGCGGCGGAGGCGGCGTCACCCAGTGCGAGGGTGCTCCGGTCGGCCGGGTGCGCGAGTCCGGCTCGTCGTAGGGGTTGTTCTCCTGCGTCATGCGCTCTCCGAATACGGGTGCTGGGTTACGGCCTCCATCTCAGCCTTGGGTCCAAACATACGGTCCCGACCGAAGCAATCGTCGATAACCGGAAAACACACGCGTCGCGCCGCACCCTGAAATGACGCTACGCCTGCCCGGAACGGTCCCGGACAGGCGTACGTCTCATGCCGATCAGGCCTTGGCGAGGTCCTTCGCGACCGCGGCGAGCACACCGTTGACGAAGGACGGCGAGTCGTCGGTCGACAGCTCGGTCACCAGGGCGGTGGCCTCGCTGATCGCGACCTCGGCGGCGACGTCGCCGTCGATGAGCTCCCAGACGCCGAGGCGGAGCACGTTGCGGTCGACCGCGGGCATCCGGGTCAGCGACCAGTCCTTGGCGAAGGCGGAGATCAGAGCGTCGATGCGCTCGGACTCGGCGACCACACCACGGACGAGCTTGACCGTGAACGGGTTGTTGGGCACCTCACCCTCGCGGATCTGCTGGTCGAGCAGATCACCGGCGGAGAGTCCACGGGCCTCGGCGGCGAAGAGCAGGTCGAGCGCGCGCTTACGGGCCTTGGTGCGGGCGGTGGCGACGTGAGCCACAGGTCAGCCCTTGACGCGGGAGAGGTAGGAACCGCCCTCGCGGGTGTCGACCTTGATCTTCTCGCCCTGCTCGATGAAGAGCGGCACCTGGATCTCGGCGCCGGTCTCCAGGGTGGCGGGCTTGGTGCGGCCGGTGGCCGAGTCACCCATGACGCCGGGCTCGGTGTAGGAGATGACGAGCTCGACCGACGGCGGGAGCTCGACGAAGAGCACGCGACCCTCGTTGGTGGCCAGGATGACCTCCTGGTTCTCCAGGAGGAAGCCGGCGCTGTCGCCGATGATCTCCGGGTCGACCTCGACCTGGTCGAAGTCCGCGACGTCCATGAAGACGAAGTTGGAGCCGTCGTTGTAGAGGTACTGGAACGAGCGGCGGTCGACCGTGGCGGTCTCGACCTTGGTGCCGGCGTTGAAGGTCTTGTCGACGTTCTTGCCCGACTCGACGTTCTTCAGCTTGGTGCGGACGAAGGCCGGACCCTTGCCGGGCTTCACGTGCTGGAACTCGACCACCTGCCAGAGCTGGCCCTCGATCTTCAGCACCATGCCGTTCTTGAGGTCGTTCGTCGTCGCCATAACCGTCCGTCAGCCTTCGTCTCTTTGACCTGCACCGATGCAGGCTTCATTTGTCAATGTCCCTGGGGCCCGAAGGGCCTCGGAGAATCCTATCCGCGAGTCCGCACAGGGCCGAATCAAGCAACGACCGCGGTCTTACCGGCGAGATCCACCAGCGACAGTACGCCGACGGCCAGCGCCACCGCGCGCAACACCCACAGCGTGGCGCTCCCCACCGCCCCGGTCTCGGGCGGAACGGGCCAGGCAGCCAGGATCCATCGCTCCGCGACGACGGTCAGGGCGGCACCGTACGCCGCGGGAACCGCCACGAACGCCAGCACGGAGACCAGGGCCGGCTGGAGCAGGCTGAAGTCGACGCCGTCGGTGTGGACGATGATGTTGCCCACTCCGACGCCGGCGGCGAGGGTGACGCTGAGGACGCGGAACCACCAGGGCCCGAACAGCAGCCACCGGATGATCAGGTAGACCACCGCGCCGACGACACCGAGCACCGTGCAGACCACGACGAGGTTCAGTGAGCCGTCCAGGGTGAACCGGCCCATCTCGAACCCGTCGTCGCTGGTGGCGCCCTCGGCCTCCGGACTGAGCCGGATGATCAGGTACATCACGACCCGCCCGCCGGCGCCACCGATCAGCGCGCCGAGCACCCCGCCCGCGAGCAGGACGGCGAGGACCCGCGCGAGACCTGCCGCCACCCGACCCATGTGCTCACGGTGGCCCAGGAAGCCGTCCTGTCAGGAGTCAGGCGGCGGCGATCGCCAATATGGGTCAGGTCAGGCGTCGGTGAGCTTCGCGGCGATGACCGAGAGCGCCTCGTGGTAGCCGTCGATGCCCTTGCCCGCCACGACCGCGGCGGCGTGCGGGGTGATGACGCTGGTGTGCCGGAAGACCTCGGGCCGCTCGAGCGGCTCGGAGATGTGCACCTCGACGAGCGGGGCGGTCAGCTGCGCGCAGGCGTCGTAGATGGCGTAGGAGTAGTGGGTCCAGGCGGCCGCGTTGAGCACGATCGGGACGCCCTTGTCGGCCGCGGCGTTGAGCCAGTCGACCATGTCGCCCTCGTGGTTGGTCTGACGTACGTCCACGGCGAAGCCGAGCGCATGACCCCAGTCGACGCACATCGCGGCGAGCTCGTCGTGGGTGGTGTGCCCGTAGATCTCGGGCTGACGCTTCCCGAGTCGTCCGAGATTGGGGCCGTTGAGGACCAGGACCGGCTGCAGCTTCTTGCTCACCGGGTCATCCTGTCACGAACCAAATCTAAGCGGTCACTTATATTGTGCGACACTGGATCCGACAGCCACGACTCCTACACGAGGATGCCTGATGAACGAGCTCCGCACCAGCACCCAGGCGCGCGGCGACCGTAGCCGTGCCCGTCTGCTCGATGCGGCGGTCCAGGCCTTCTCCGCCAAGGGGTTCCACGGCACCAGCACCCGCGACATCGCCACGGCGGCCGGGCTGAGCCCGGCCGCGGTCTACGTCCACCACCGCTCCAAGGAGGAGCTCCTGCACGCGATCGCGGTGCGCGGCCACGAGGTGATCCTCGAGGCGGTCACCGACGCGACCCGCGCCGACGCCACGCCCGCCGAGCGGGTCGCGGCCGCCGTACGGACCTATGTCCTCTTCCACGCGCGCTCCCACACGACGGCCCGGGTCATCAACTACGAGCTCGCCGCGCTGACCGAGGAGCACTTCCGCGAGATCGCCGGACTGCGCCGCGCCATCGACACCGTCATGCGCGAAGTCGTCGAGGAAGGCGTACGCAGCGGCGACTTCGACACCCCCGACCCCGCCAAGGCCGCGACCGCCCTGCTCTCCCTCGGCATCGACCTTGCCCGGTGGTACCGCGACGACGGCTCCTGGACCCCCGATGCCCTCGCCGACTTCTATGCCGACCTGGCGCTCCGCGTCGTCGGCGTCCGACCCTGACCCCTACACGAAGCACCCGAGGAGATAGCACCGTCATGCGCCGCACCATCTACACCGAGGACCACCAGTCCTTCCGCGAGACCATCCGCTCGTTCATCGAGAAGGAGGTCACCCCCGTCTACGAGGAGTGGTACTCGGCCGGGATCGTTCCCCACGACTTCTACCTGAAGCTCGGTGAGCTCGGCGTGTGGGGCATCCAGGTGCCCGAGGAGTACGGCGGCGCCGGGATCGAGTCGTTCAAGTACTCCGCGGTCATCACCGAGGAGCTCGCCCGCGCCGGAGTCTCCTTCGGCGGTTCGAGCACCCACGTCGGCCTCTGCCTGCCCTACCTGCTCAAGCTCGGCACGAAGGAGCAGATGGAGCGCTGGATGCCCGGTTTCGTCGCCGGTGAGGAGATGTGGGCGATCGCGATGACGGAGCCGGGCACCGGTTCGGACCTGGCCGGGATGACGACCAACGCCAAGCTCACCGAGGACGGCAAGCACTACGTCCTCAACGGCGCCAAGACCTTCATCACCGGCGGCGTCAACGCCGACCGGGTGATCGTCTGTGCCCGCACCGCGCCGGCCTCCGCCGACGACCGGCGTGGCGGGATCACCCTGCTCGCCGTCGACACCTCGCTCCCGGGCTATGAGGTCGGCCGCAAGCTCGACAAGCTCGGACTCAAGGTCTCCGACACCGCCGAGCTCTCCTTCACCGACGTGCACGTCCCGGTCGAGGACGTCCTCGGCGAGGTCGGCAAGGGCTTCTCCTACCTCGGCCAGAACCTTCCCGTCGAGCGCCTCGGCATCGCTGTCGGCGCCTACGCCCAGGCCGCGGCCGCCGTCGAGTTCGCCAAGGCGTACGTCCACGACCGCAAGGTCTTCGGCACCACCGTCGCCTCCTTCCAGAACACCAAGTTCGAGCTGGCCGCGTGCAAGGCCGAGGTCGACGCCGCCGAGGCCGTGGTCGACCGCGCCATCGAGGCCGAGGACGCCGGCACCCTGACCGCCGCCGAAGCCGCCTCTGCCAAGCTGTTCTGCACCGAGGTCGCACACCGCGTCATCGACCGCTGCCTCCAGCTCCACGGCGGCTACGGCTACATGAACGAGTACCCCATCGCCCGCCTCTACGCCGACAACCGCGTCAACCGGATCTACGGCGGTACCTCCGAGGTCATGAAGCTGATCATCGCCAAGGACATGGGTCTGTAAGACGAGCGTCAGGCGGGCTGGGTCTTCTCCGAAGGTCCGGCCCGCTTGGTCTCCCCCGTTGCCAGTTCCAGCTCGGCGATGTAGTCGTTGAGCCATACGACCGCCTCGGAGACCGAGGCCAGTACGTCGAGCCCTTCGGACGCCTCCTCGTACAGCGAGTCCCATCGCGCACCCGGCGACAGCAGCGGCGGCCAGTCGTGCTCCTGACGAAAGGCGAAGAGCCGCTCGGTCACCGTCGCGACCAGCCTCGGATCCGTCGCAGGAACGATCAGCTGAAGGTCGATGAGGTCGTGGGCTCGTTGGCTCCGCGGAGCGGTGCAGGCGTGGATCTTCTGAGCAATCTGGTGAGGGAGCGGCTGGACCCGGACCGCGGCCGGCTCCGGGAGGCCGAGTGCGTCGAAGATCTCCAGAACCTCCGACGACATCACCATCTCGGGCGGCTCGTTCGTCGTCGCCTCGAGCTCGTCGTACCCGATCTCGAGGTCGATCGCCTTGAACGTCTTGTGCGCGAACTTGAGCTGCACCCGGAAGGGTTGCATGACGTACGCCACCGGAACCGACTCGGGCGCACGCGGTTCGCCCATCGTCACCTCGCCGGTGAATCCATGCCAGCCCACGCCAAGACGGTCCGCAAGCTCATCGCGGAACGCGTCGAGGTCACCCCGATAGGCGGCATCGACGTCAGGAGTCTCCCGGGTGAGCCGCTCGCCGAAGCGCAGCTTCAGGCCCGTGCCACCCTTGACCGCCGCAGCGGGCAGCATCTGCGCAAGCACTACATTCGCAACCAGCGCCACCAGCCGCTTCTGGGAGATGCCGCGCTCTGCGGCCAGGACCGTCGTCGACCGGATGAGGTCACCGACCCTCCTCGGCTGTGCTCCACCCATCCGCCGCCTCCAGTTCCGAGATGATCTGCTGCGCCTCGTCGTGGTCGACCAGGCCCCGGGCCGACGCCGAAATCATTGCATCGACCAGTCGTGTCTCCATCACCTTGCCACGACAGGCGAGCACAGCGGCACCGACACGCATCGAGGGGATCCCCTCGATATCGCCCCGGAGATGTGTGGGTACATGCTTTCGCACGACCTGGACTGTAGGAGGCAGCCGCTTGCGGACTCGAGCGGTCGTGGCGACCTTGATCCGGCGCACGTTGATCTGCCCGAGGTCGTACGCAGCCAGCACCGACTCGTCTGCCAGGACAGCATCCGCACCGACCAGCGCCACCGCGGCCGCGAACTCGTCCAAGGGTCCAGGCGCGACCTCGGCCATCCGATACACGCCCTGACCCAGTCGGATCAGAGCTCCGCGGGACGCCAGCTTGCGCACCTCGACCGCGGGCACGCCGCAGGATTCCGCCTCCGCAAGTGTGATGACCCCATGGGTGTCGAAACCCAGCTCACGCAGCACACTGCGATAGCTCATCGGTGACCACCTCCGTCAAAAGCGTACCGGATTCGGTGCGCTTTTGCCCGACGATCGAGTTTGATGAGGACGTACGCTCAGTGCATGACGCCGCGCGAGGACGAGAACCGTCGCCTGCTGCGGGCGCGTGACGCGATGGACCGGCACTACGCCGAGCCGCTCGACGTCGCCGCGATCGCCCGGGTCGCGCACGTCTCGCCGGCCCACTTCAACCGCCGGTTCAAGGCGGTCTTCGGCGAGACGCCGCACCGTTACCTGCAGCGGCGCCGGATCGAGCGGTCGATGGCGCTGCTGCGGGACACCGCGACTCCGGTCACCGACGTCGCACTCACGGTCGGTTTCACCAGCCTCGGCACCTTCAGCCGTACGTTCCGCGACATCGTCGGCACCTCCCCGAGCGACTACCGTGCCCGCGCCGTCAGCCCCGCCGTGCCCGGATGCGTGGCCCGTGCCTGGATGCGGCCGGCGAGCTGAGCAGTTTCGGAGAAGCGCCGGCGGCGAGGACGTCGCAGACTGGTCGCGTGCTGACCAACATCAACATCACCGGAATCTACGTGCTCGACCAGGACGAGGCGCTCGACTTCTACGTCGGCAAGCTCGGGCTCGAGGTCGGGAGCGACGTCGACATGGGCTTCATGCGCTGGCTCACCATCCACCTCCCCGCCGACCCCGACCACCAGCTACTCCTGGAGGTCCCCGGCGGCTCTCCCGCGCACAGCGCCGAGACCGCCGCCCAGCTGCGCGACCTCGTCACCAAGGGCGCGATGGGCGCTGTCGTCATCTTCAACACCGACGACTGCCAGAAGCTCTACGAGGACCTCTCCGCCCAGGGCGTCGAGTTCACCCAGGAGCCCATCCGGCAGCCCTACGGCATCGACTGCGCACTCCGCGACCCGTTCGGCAACCACATCCGCGTCACCCAGCGCGTCGAGGGTCCCGTCGAGGTCACCGACGAGGACATCGCCCGCTGGTCCGACGCCTGATTCGGCGCCTGAGCCTCAGCCTCCGACGACCGCGTACGCCTCCCGCAGCTGCTCCTCGGTCGGCCCGGTGAGGATGCGGGGGTCGGCGAGGTCGTGGAGGACGAGGAAGCGGAGCACGGAGCCGCGGGCCTTCTTGTCGACGCGCATGGCACCGATGAGGTCGTCGAAGCCGGCGTCGACGCCCAGCTCCTTGACGGTGGTCGGGAGCCCGACCTTCGCGAAGGTCGGCGCGTGCCGGGCGGCGACGTCGTCGGAGAGGACTCCGGCGAGGCGGGCGAGCTCAGCGGCGTACACGCACCCGACGGCGACCGCGTCGCCATGGCGGATCGAGAAGCCGGAGTGCTTCTCGAGCGCGTGCGCGAGCGTGTGGCCGTAGTTGAGCGTCTCGCGGCCGGGGTGACCGTCGGCGCCGCCGGTCTCCTTCAGGTCGGCGGCGACGACCTCGGCCTTGACCCGGATCGCGCGCTCGACCAGCTCAGCGAGCACGGGCGAGGAGGCGGTGATCTTGTCCGTCTTCTCGACCAGGCGCAGGATCTCGGGGTCGGCGATGAAGCCGCACTTGACGACCTCGCCGAGCCCGGCGACCAGGTCGGCCTCCGGCAGGGTCTGGAGCAGCGCGAGGTCGCACAGCACACCGGCGGGCTCGTGGAACGCACCGACGAGATTCTTCCCCGCGCCGGTGTTCACGCCGGTCTTGCCGCCGACCGCGGCATCGACCATGGCGAGCACCGTGGTGGGCACATGGACGACGCGTACGCCGCGCAGCCAGCCGGCCGCGACAAACCCGCCGAGGTCGGTGGTGGCGCCGCCGCCGAAGGTGACGACGGCGTCGGAGCGGGTGAAGCCCCGCTCCCCCAGCGCCTCCCAGCAGTCGTTGGCGACCGCGACCGTCTTCTGGTCCTCACCGCTGGGCAGCCCGAGGCCGAGCACGTCGTAGTGCTGCAGCAGCTCCTCGAGCACCGGCTCGGCGTACTCGGCCAGCTCGGCGGCGTAGAGGAACGCGACCCGCTCGACGCGGGTGCCCAGGAGCCCCGGGAGCCGGCCGGCGAGGCCGGAGCCGATCACGACGTCGTACGCCGCGGCGCTCTCGACCCTGATGACGGTGCTGTCGGGTTCGGTCACTTCTACTCCGTGGTGTTCAGCGCGGTGAGGGCGGTGGCGAGCTCAGCGGCGACATCGTCGGCCGAGCGGCCGTCGGTGTCGACGACGAGCGTCGCGACCGACTCATAGATCGGTGCGCGCTCCTCCAGGAGCGTCTTGATGCGGCCGCGTACGTTGCCGAGCAACATCGGACGCCCCGACCCGAGCCCGACTCGCTTGACCGCGTCCGCGACCCCGACCCGCAGGTAGACGACCGTGTGCTCCTTGAGCAGGATCTGGGTCCGGTCGGCGAGGACGGCGCCGCCCCCGAGGGAGACCACTCCGTCGTGCTCAGCGAGCGCGGCGGCGACGGCTTCGGCCTCGACCGCACGGAAGTGGGCCTCGCCCTCGTCGACGAAGATGTCCTGCACGCTCTTGCCGGCCGCCGCCGCGATGTCCTCGTCGGTGTCACGCAGGGCGACCCCGAGCCGGGAGGCGAGCAGCGCGCCGACCGTCGACTTCCCGGCGCCCATCGGGCCGACCATGACGACAGCCGGCATCAGGAGTACCTCAGGTTCTCGAGGTAGGCCTTGGCATTGCGGGCCGTCTCTGCGACCGAGTCGCCACCGAACTTCTCCAATGCCGCTTCGGCCAGCACGAGCGCGACCATCGCCTCGGCGACGACACCGGCGGCAGGCACGGCGCAGACGTCGGAGCGCTGGTGGTGGGCGACCGCCTCCTCGCCGGTGGCCACGTCGATGGTGCGCAGCGCACGCGGCACGGTCGCGATCGGCTTCATCGCGGCGCGCACCCGCAGGATCTCGCCGGTCGACATGCCGCCCTCGGTGCCGCCGGAACGCCCGGAGGCCCGGCGGATCCCGTCGGCGGAGGGAACGATCTCGTCGTGAGCCTTGGAACCCGGGGTCGCGGCGAGCTCGAAGCCATCGCCGACCTCGACACCCTTGATCGCCTGGATGCCCATCAGCGCACCGGCCAGACGCGCGTCGAGGCGCCGGTCCCAGTGCACGTGCGAGCCGAGGCCGGGCGGAAGGCCGTGGACCACGACCTCGACGACGCCGCCGAGGGTGTCACCTTCCTTATGGGCCTCGTCGATCCGGGCGACCATCTGCTTGGAGCCGTCGGGGTCCAGGACCCGCACCGGGTCTTCGTCCAGGCGCGCCACGTCCTCGGGCGCCGGGACGTCTACCCCCGGCGTACGGACTCCGCCGATCTCGAGGACGTGGGAGACCAGCCGGACACCGAGCGCCTGCTCGAGGAAGGCCGAGGCGACGGCGCCGAGCGCGACGCGGGCCGCGGTCTCGCGGGCCGAGGCGCGCTCCAGGATCGGGCGGGCGTCGTCGAAGTCGTACTTCTGCATCCCGACCAGGTCGGCGTGACCCGGCCGCGGCCGGGTCAGCGGCGCGTTGCGGGCCTGCTTCTCGAGCACTTCGGCCGGGACCGGGTCGGAGGCCATCACGGTCTCCCACTTGGGCCACTCGGTGTTGCCGACCTCGATCGCGACCGGACCGCCCTGGCTCTCCCCGTGACGTACGCCGCCGGTGATCCGCACCTGGTCCTTCTCGAACTTCATCCGGGCACCGCGGCCATAGCCGAGCCGCCGCCGGGCCAGGGCATCAGCGATGTCGTCAGAGGTGATCCGGACGTGGGCGGGCAGACCCTCCATCACGGCCGTCAGAGACGGACCATGGGACTCGCCCGCAGTGAGCCAACGCAACATGGAGTCAGTCTTTCATCCCGGCCACGCAACCCTGTGCACCCGGCCTCAAAGCGAGACGGCGAGCACCCCGACGAGCATGCCCAGAATCATGAACGGCCCGTACGCCAGGGGCTCACGCATCGCCGTGCGCGAGCGTTGTGCGACGGCACGTCCGATGCCCCAGACGCCGAAGATCGCCAGCCCGGCCCACAGCCCGAGGGCCAGCTGCTCCCAGCCGAGGCGACCGAGGACCAGGCCGACGAGCGCCGCGAGACGTACGTCCCCGAAGCCCATCGCGTGCGGCACCAGCCGCCACAGCAGCCAGAACACCGAGCGGGCGATCACCAGGCCGGCAAGGGCTGCGAGAGCGGTCGCGGTGTCACGCGTGCTGAGCCACTCGATGGCCAGCAGACCGAGCCCGACCGCGGTGGCCACCAGGATCGGCATCTTCGGCAGCCGTTGGACGCGCCAGTCGACATAGGCGAGCAGTACGCAAAGAGGTAGGAGCGGCACCAGCGCCACCATCAGCCGAGAGGGCTCCACCCGCCAGGCGAGCAGCCCGGCGAGCGCCGCCGAGACCACCACCGCCACCGGCAGGAGCGGCGCCCATCCGGCCACGGTCGCATAAGGAACCGCCGGTGGGTCGTCGACCGGCTCGGGGAGACGGCGAAGCAGCGCCGGCACGCCGAGAGCGAGCAGACCGGCGACGGCCGCACTCACCAGCACGACCGCCCCAGGGCTCATGCCGGCAAGGACTCCGCGATCCCCAGCGCCTTCTCCCCCGCTGCCCGCATGGCGCCGAGCGGCGCCGGACGGCCGGTGAAGATCTCGAACTGCAGCACCGCCTGGTGCACGAGCAGGTCCAGGCCGCTGACGGCCACGCCGGGCGTGACCGCGAGCAGCGGCGAGGGCCACGGGTCGTAGACGACGTCGAAGACGACCGGCGTCGACGCCCAGCGGTCGATGAGCTCTGGGGTCTGCGCCTTTGCGGGAACTGTGGAGACGACCACGTCCGCGCCGTCGACCGCTGCTTCCAGCGGCAGCACCGAGACGACCGGCTTGCTGCGGTGGCGCGAGATCATCTCGATCGTCTCCCCCGCCGCGCCCGGGTTCCGGGCGAGCAGCGTGATCCGCGAGGCTCCGAGCTCGGCGAGCGCGAGCCCGGTCGAGGCCGCCGTGGCACCGGCACCCAGAACCACACCGTGCGAGCAGGAGAACCCGTCACCGGCCCGCTCCCGGATCGCCGCGACCGCGCCGGGCAGGTCGGTGTTGTCCCCCACCCAGCCGTGCGAGGAGCGCACCAGGGTGTTGACCGCCCCCACGAGCCGCGCCCGCGGCGAGATCGCCCGCGCCAGCTCGTACGCCTCCCGCTTGAGCGGCATCGTCACCGACAGCCCCCGCCACCGGCTCGGCGGCCAGTCGCCACCGAGGTCGGCGACATAGGAAGCCAGACCGCCGGCGGCCACTCGAGTGGACGTGTAGGACCAGTCGGACATCTCCAGCTCGGCGTACGCCGCCTGGTGGAGCGCCGGGGAGAGCGAGTGACCGATCGGGTCACCCAGGACAGCACACTTCACGCAGGTCTTCTCCTCAGCAGCTCTTGGACTTCGATGACTCGCAGTAGGCCTTGTACTCGGCCTTGTACTTCAGGAACTGGTCGTAGTTCTTGGCGAACTTCGTCTCACCGGTCTTCAGGTTGACGGTCACGTAGTAGTACCAGTCACCCTCGGCCGGGTTGAGCGCCGCCTGGATCGCGTCGTCGCCCGGTGCCCCGATCGGCCCCGGAGGCAGGCCCTTGTTGGTGTAGGTGTTGTAGGGCGAGTCGACCGTCTGCACGTCGACCCCGCCGAGCTCGGTGCTGCCGGACTTCCCGAGCGCATAGTTCACCGTGGCATCGATCTGCAGGAAGCCCGCCTGGCCGGCCGTGCCGGGGTTCTCGACCCGGTTGTAGATGACCCGGGCGATCTTGGCCATGTCGTCACCGCGACCCTCGGCCTCGACGAGGGAGGCGACGGTCATGATCTGCTCGGCCGTACATGCCTTGCCGCCGCCACACTTGAGCTGCTTGGCGCGGGCCTCGATGTCGTTGTCGCCGAGCGCCTGCTCCCACCGGTCGACCATCATCGACAGCATCTCGGTCGGCGTGGCGTCGGGCGGGAAGGCGTACGTCGCGGGGAAGAGATAGCCCTCGACATTGCCCTTGGCGTAGTCGGGCAGGCCGATCGCCTCGGTGTCCTGGGCGGCCTTCTTGAACTCGGCCGGCTTCTTCCCGGTCTTCTCGGCGAGCACCTTGTAGATCGCCTTGGCGCGCGACCCCTCGGTGATGGTGACGTTGACCGTGTCGATGTTCTCCGGGTTGGCGAGGATCTCGACGGCGTCGGCGGCCTTCATCTGCTTCTTCAGCGGGTAGAACCCGACCTGGACGGTCAGCCCCTCGGCGTTGGCCGCCTCGATGAAGGCATCGACCGACTCCACCACGCCGACCTCCTTCAGGCTGCGGCCGACGGCTGAGACGGAGTCGCCCTCGTGCACCTCGAAGGAGACCGGGTCGGTGCCGGGTCCGGGGTAGTCGGCGGGCGGCGCGACCATGTCCCTGACGTAGTCGATCGCCCGGTCCCCCACGAAGTAGAACCCACCGAGGACCACCGCCATGGCCACCAGGACGGCCAGACAGCCACCGAAACGTCGCTTGCGCTTGGGCGGCTTCTCGTCGAAGTAGGGATCGTGATCTGCGGGACCACCCTCGAAGAACGCCGGCTGCTGCTGGTAGGTCGGCCCGCCGTAGCCGCCCGGACGCTGCGGCGGCTCCTGCCGGCCGTAGCCCGGCGGGGGTGTCCCGGCACCGGGCACCGGACGGGGCCCCGGGCGTCGACCCGGCTGGCCCTGCTGCTGCGGAGGCATCTGCCCGGGCATCTGACCCGGCATCTGACCCGGCACCTGGCCGGGCATCTGCGGCGGCATCCGCCGTGGGTCTCGGGGATCCTGCGGCGGCTGCTGCCGTGGCGGATGGCCACCGCGCGGATCGCGACCATATGACCCCTGGCCAGGGCGACGCGGGTCGCGCGGGTCCGGGGGGTAGTAGCGCTCACTCAATGACCGACCTCAACGATCTCTCCAGGCGCGGTCCCCGAAGCGCGCTCACTGTCCAATGCGTGTTGCAGGATCACAACCGCTGCGGCCATGTCCACCACGGCTCGGCGGTTCTGGCCCTTGCGACCTCGGTCTCGGAGCATAGCCTCCGCGGAAACGGTTGTAAGTCGTTCGTCGACGAGGCGTACCGGGACCGGAGCCACTCGTCGCGCCAAGGACGCGGCGAAGTCCCGGACCTTAGCAGTCGCTGGGTTCTCCCCTCCCTTGAGGGACCGGGGCAGCCCGACGACCACCTCGAGCATCGTCGACTCCTCGGCGATCTCGGCGACGATCTCCTGCAGACGCGCCAGGTCTCCGCGGCCCTTCTTCACCGTCTCGAGCGGCGTCGCCAGGAACCCCGTGGGGTCACTCCTGGCGACGCCGATCCGGGCGTCGCCGGGATCGAGACCGAGGCGCACGCCGTGGCGCATCAGGCTTGCGCTACCAGCGTCGCGACCATTCCGAGCGCCGTGTCGATCTTGGAGACGTCGGTGCCACCGCCCTGCGCGAAGTCCGGCTTGCCACCGCCACGACCGCCGACGACCGGCGCGAGCTCCTTGATCAGGTCACCCGCCTTGACGCCCTTGGCGATGCCGGCCGGGTTGACCGCGGCCACGATCGCCACCTTGTCGTCAGCGTCGCCGACGAGCACGACGGCCGCCGGAGCCTCACCGAGCCGGGAGCGTACGTCCTGGGCGAGCGTGCGAGCGTCGCCGCCGCCCACCCCCGGGACCCGCTGGGCGACGAGCTGGACGCCGTTGACGTCGACCGCGGTGGCCGCGATCGAGCCACCGGAGGCGAGCAGCTGTGCCGTACGCGCCCGGGCGATCTCCTTCTCGGCGGCCTTGAGCCGCTCCATCAGGTCGGAGACCCTGCCGACGACGTCGTCGGACTTCGTCTTGAGCAGCAGGTTGAGCTCGGAGACCACGTCGCGCTCACGGGCGAGGTAGTTGAAGCCCTCGACGCCCGTGTAGGCCTCGATGCGCCGGTTGCCGGAGCCGACGGAGGCCTCCGAGGTGACCACGACGGTGCCGATCTGGGCGGAGTGGTCCACGTGGGTGCCGCCGCACAGCTCACGCGACCAGGGGCCGCCGATCTCGACGACGCGCACCTTGGAGTCGTCGTAGGTCTCGCCGAAGAGCGCGATCGCGCCCCACTCCTTGGCCTGCGGCAGGGTCATGTAGTCCCACGCGACCGGCAGGTCGGCCCGCAGCGCGTTGTTCGAGACCTCCTCGATCTCGTGCATCTGCTCGGGCGTGAGGCCCTTGGTCCAGCCGTAGTCGAGACGCAGGTAGCCGGGGCGGTTGTAGGAACCCGACTGCAGCGCGGTCGGGCCGAGCACCTCGCGCAGCGCCGCGTGCACCACGTGGGTGCCGGAGTGGGCCTGGCGGGCGCCGAGACGCCACTCGGGGTCGACCTGCGCGTGCACGAGGCCACCCCCGTGGAACTCGCCGTCGACGACCCGGACCTGGTGGACCACGAGACCCTTGACCGGCCGCTGCACGTCGACGACCTCGAGCCGGCCACCATCGAACTCGATGATGCCCGCGTCGGCGGACTGGCCACCGGACTCGGCGTAGAACGGGGTGCGGTCGAGGACGATCTCACCGATCTCCTCGGGCCCGAGCACGTCGACCCGCTTGCCCTCCTTGAGGAGAGCGATCGGCTTCGACTCGGTGTCGAGGGTCGTGTAGGCCTGCCAGTCGGTCGGCCCGTTGGCATCGAGGATGCCGCGGTAGACCGACACGTCGGCGTGCTGACCCTTCTTGGCGCGCGCGTCGGCCTTGGCCCGCTCGCGCTGCTCGGTCATCAGACCGCGGAAGCCCGGCTCGTCGACCTCGAGGCCCGCCTCGGCGGCCATCTCGAGGGTCAGGTCGATCGGGAACCCGTACGTGTCGTGGAGCTGGAACGCCTTGGCACCGGTGAACGTGGTGGATCCGCTCGACTTCACCTCGGTCGCGGCCAGGTCGAAGATCTGGGTGCCGGCCGCGAGGGTCTTGCGGAAGGCCTCCTCCTCGGCGTCCGCGACCCGCTTGATCCGGTCCCAGCCGGTGTGCAGGTCGGTGTAGGTCTCCCCCATCTTGTCGCGGGAGATCGGCAGCAGCTCGGGCATCGCCGGGTCCTCGTAGCCCAGCAGGCGCATGTTGCGGATCGCGCGGCGCATCAGCCGCCGCAGGACGTAGCCACGGCCCTCGTTGCCGGGGGTCACGCCGTCGCTGATCAGCATCAGCGAGGAGCGCACGTGGTCGGCGACGACGCGGAAGCGCACGTCGTCCTCATAGGTGGCGCCGTACTTCTTCCCGGTCAGCTCCATCGCCTTCTCGATGACCGGGAAGACCACGTCGGTCTCGTACATGTTCGCCTTGCCCTGCATCAGGTAGGCGACGCGCTCGAGTCCGAGCCCGGTGTCGATGCCGGTCTGCGTCAGCGGGCCGTCGATGTCGACGTCGTACTTGGACCGCGCCGCGACGACGTTGTCCTGCATGAAGACGAGGTTCCAGAACTCCAAGTAGCGGTCGCCGGCGTCCCAGTCACGGTCGGCACCGAACTCCGGACCCCGGTCGATCAGGATCTCCGAGCACGGGCCGCCGGGCCCGGGCACGCCCATGGACCAGTAGTTCTCGCTCGGGGGCAGCCGGACGATGCGGTCGTCGGGCAGGCCGGAGATCTTCTTCCAGAGCGCGACCGCCTCCTCGTCGCCGTTGAGCACCGACGGGTAGAGGGCCGACTCGTCGAAGCCGAAGCCACCGTCGGCGACCGACTTGGTGACCAGCTCCCAGGCGAGCGTGATCGCGCCCTCCTTGAAGTAGTCACCGAAGGAGAAGTTGCCGCACATCTCGAAGAAGGTGCCGTGCCGGGTGGTCTTGCCGACCTCCTCGATGTCGGGCGTGCGGATGCACTTCTGCACCGAGGTCGCCCGGTCGTAGGGCGGAGTTGCCTGCCCCAGGAAGTAGGGCTTGAAGGGAACCATGCCTGCGTTGACGAAGAGCAGGTTGGGGTCGTCGAGCAGCAGCGATGCCGACGGCACCACCGTGTGCTCGCCGACACTCGTGTTCTCGGCGAAATGCGCCGTGAAACGGCGGCGGATCTCCGCCGTGCTCAACCACTCCATCAGGGGTTACTGCCTTCCATGTTCTGCCTCGGGTCCTCGGTTGGCCCGTTCAATCCAAGTTTCTGCTGACCGGCACCGTTGGCGCCAATCTGTTTCGGACCAGCGGTCCTGGCTTCGATCCACTCGCGCAGCTCGAGCTCCTTCTCGGCCTTGCCGGTGGCCAGCTCCTCGCGGAAGATCCGCGCGCCGACCCCGAGCGCCTGGGCTCGGTCGCGCAGGCCGTCGGCGGTGAAGGCCTCTGCGGCCCGCCGCCCCTTGACCACCGCGTATACGCCGGCGCCCGCGCCGACCACGAACCAGATCGCACCCCTCATCGGGAGTCCTCCATACGTACGTCCTCGTCAACTGCCGCGCGCTGGCGCGCACGGTATTCGCGCAGCGCCTCGCGCATCTCGCTCTTCCGGTCCTTGCGTGCCCGCTTGACCTCGCGGTGCATCTCGTAGCGGATCTTGAACCGCACCTCGGGCGAGAGCGCCCGGCGCACCCCGTGGACCAGCGCGGCGCCGTGCACCACGGTCTCCCGGAACACGGCGTCCGCGAAGGCGGGTGCGGTCAACGTACGCTGCACCACCTGCTCGACCTCGGCAGGCTCGCCGTCCTCCCCGAGGGAGGTGATCACATACTCCCTCTCGGCCAGGTCCCGGCGCCGTCGCCGGCCGACCGGCTCGGCCGGGGTCAGCCGCTTCTCCAGTGCCTCCAGCCGCTCGCGCAGCTCGGCCTCGCTGGCCTCCGCCTCCTCGAGCCGGCGCCGCGCGGCGCGGCGCGCCCGGAGCGCGAGCAGCACCGTCGCCAACGCGATGAGGACCAGAACCCCCACCGCGGTCAGCGTCGCCACCAGCGCCCACCCGGGCATGCTCGAGTTCGTCATGGTGCGCCTACCCTATCCATCCTGGCCGCGCACGATTTTCCGGACACGCTCCCAACGTTCCTTCACTCCGGCCTCGGCTCCGTGGGTGGTCGGCTGGTAGTACTCCGCTTCGGCAACCGCGTCCGGCGCGTACTGCTGCGTCGCGATGCCGAACGGCTCGTCGTGGGCGTACTTGTACGCCTTCCCGTGCCCGATCTTCTTCGCGCCCTCGTAGTGGGCGTCGCGCAGGTGCGGCGGGACGTTGCCGATCTTGCCGGCCGCGACGTCGGCGCGCGCGGCGAAGATGGCGTTGGTGACCGCGTTGGACTTCGGCGCGACCGCGAGCGCGATCGTCGCGTGCGCCAGGGTGAGCTGTGCCTCCGGCATCCCGATCAGCTGCACCGTCTGCGCCGCTGCGACCGCGGTCTGCAGCGCCGTCGAGTCGGCCAGGCCGATGTCCTCGGAGGCGAGGATCATCAGCCGGCGCGCGATGAAGCGCGGGTCCTCCCCCGCCTCGATCATCCGCGCCAAGTAGTGCAGGGCGGCGTCGGCGTCCGAGCCGCGCACCGACTTGATGAAGGCGCTGACCACGTCGTAGTGCTGGTCACCTTGCCGGTCGTAGCGCACCGCCGCCTGGTCGACGGCCCGCTCGGCGGCCTCGAGGGTGATCTCTCCCTCGGACGCCGCTCCCGCGGCCGCCTCCAGATAGGTCAGCGACCGGCGCGCATCACCGCCGGCGAGTCGGACCAGATGGTCGAGCGCGTCCTCGGCGATCGTCACCGACCCACCGAGCCCGCGCTCGTCCTCCAGAGCCCGAAGGAGTACGCCGCGGATGTCGTCGTCGGTCAGCGACTCCAACCGCAGCAGGAGCGAGCGGGACAGCAGCGGCGAGATCACCGAGAAGAAGGGGTTCTCCGTGGTGGCGGCGACCAGCGTGACCCAGCGGTTCTCCACGCCGGGAAGCAGCGCGTCTTGCTGCGCCTTGCTGAACCGGTGCACCTCGTCGACGAAGAGCACCGTCTCCTTGCCGGTCGCGACCAGCTGGGCGCGGGCCGCGTCGATCGCCGCCCGGACCTCCTTGACCCCGGCCGAGACCGCGGAAACCTCGACGAAGCGGCGGTCGGTGGAGCCACTCACGATCGAGGCGATGGTGGTCTTCCCGGTCCCCGGCGGCCCCCACAGCAGCAGCGAGAGCGACTGTCCGCCCTCGACCACCTGGTGCAGCGGCGACCCGGACGCCTTGAGCGAGCTCTGGCCCACGAGCTCCTCGAGCGTACGCGGCCGCATCCGCACCGCCAGGGGCGCGGCCGCATGGTCGCTGTGGCTCAGCGACCCGCCACGCGAGGCGCCCGCGGCAGCCCCCATCTCAAACAACCCGTCCACACGCCAACCCTAGTGGCCGGCACCGACAGACTCGGCCGACAGGGGTGGGGGTCAGGTGAGGCGTACGCGTGGGTCGAGCACGCTGTAGAAGAGGTCGACCAGGAGGTTGGTGACCACGATGATCAAGGCAGAGATCAGCGTGGTCGCCTCGATGACCGGCAGGTCGCTCTGGCTGACCGCGTTGAGTGCCCGGAGACCGAGGCCGGGGATGCCGAAGATCAGCTCGGTGAAGATGGTGCCCGTCAGCAGTGCGCCGAAGTCGATGCCGAAGATCGTCACGATCGGCACGACGGCCGCGCGCAGCGCGTGCTTGTTGACGATCCTGCGCTCGTGAAGCCCCTTGGCTCGCGCCGTGCGGACGTAGTCCTCGTTGAACGCCTCGATCATCGACCCGCGGGTGAACCGGGCGTACTTGGAGGAGTTCACCAGGCCGAGCGCGAGCCAGGGCAGCAACAGGCCCCACGCCCATTTCAGCGGTGAGTCGGTCAGCGGTGTGTAACCCTCCTGCGGGAAGATCCCGGCCTGGACCGCCAGATAGAGGAAGGCGAGCAGGACGAACAGGTAGTACGGAATCGACTCGATCACCAGGGTCGCACCGATGACCGCCTTGTCCGCCGAGCTCCCTCTGCGTCTGGCCGCGAACATCCCGATGGGCACACCGATGATCAGGATCGTGACGCCCGCGCCGACCGCGACCGAGACCGTCGGCCCGATCCGGTCCTTGATGTCGTCCCAGACATTGACCCGGTAGATGAAGCTGACCCCGAAGCACGGGGCCGCACAGTCGTACGACTCGGAGCCGAAGGCGATCTCGCGACCCTGGAAGATGCCGGTCATGTACTCGGTGTACTGAACATGGAGCGGCGCATCCAGGTTGAGCGCCTCCCGGATCGCGTCCTGACGCTCGGCGGTGCACTTGGGCTCCGGGCACATCGCGTCCGCCGGGTCGCTCGGGCCATAGGTGAAGAGCGCGACGACCGCCACCGAGATCACGAACAGCACGAGCACTGCCGAGATCAACCGGCGTACGACAAAACCGATCATGGACCGAACGACTCACTTCCTGGAAGACAGCTCACGGGCTCGACGCCCCGGGTGGGCCGGCGCGAGCTGATGCCCGCACCGGCCCGTCACCTCACTTGAGGTACATGATGGAGAAGCTCGGCATGCCCTTGACCGGGTCGTTGACGACCCCGCCGACCAGCGAGCCCTTGATGAAGGCGTTCGCGTCGTAGCCTGCGTTGATCTCGACCATGTAGGTCTCCTGCATCCACTTGTCGAACTCGCCCCACGCGGCGGGAACCTCGTCGGCGTCCTTCTTCAGGACCTCGGCCTGCTTCGCGTCGGCGTCGGCCTGCTTGAAGTTGGTCGGGTTCGGCATACCCGGCTTGTTGGCGTTGCTGCCGATCCACTGCGCCGGGAACCACGAGCCGCCCGAGGGCCAGTCGGAGCACCAGCCGCCGTAACGGAGGTTGATCGGAGCGTCCAGGTTGCTCTGGTCGTCGCGGTAGGTGGCGTCGGTCGAGGCGACCGGGGTCGCCTTGAAGCCGGCGGCCTCGAAGCCCTTGACCATCTGGTCCTTCTTGGCCACGGACTGCTCGTCGTCACGCTCGTAGTACCACTTGATCTCGAAGCCTTCGGCGCCGGCCTCCTTCAGCAGCGCCTTGGCCTTCTCGGGGTCGGTGGTCTGGCCGTCCTGACCCTTCGGGTACTGGTACTCGACGCGGCCCGCGGTGCCCGGGGGCAGCAGCGAGGTGCCGGGCTGGATGGTGACACCGACGATCTCGCCGGAGGCCTTCCAAGCAGCCTGGTAGGGGTAGGCCCAGCTGATCGCCTCGCGGACCTTCTTGTCCGTGATCTTGGTCTGGTCGGGCCGGTACATGTAGGTGCACGGCGAGGTGCCCTCGATCAGGTTGTCCGGGGCGCTCTCCTTGATCGACTTGTACGTCGGCGGAGTGACGTCGTCGTAGGTCATCATCGACTGCGCCGCGCCCTTGTCGCCCAGAATCTGGTTCTCGAGCTTCGCGGTGTCCTGCGCGAACTTGAAGTCGAACGCGTCGGCGGCCTGGAACCGGCCGGGGTCGGTGTCGGCGGCCCACTGGTCGTTCTTGACCAGCTTGAGCGAGGTGCCGGGCTTGTAGGACTCGAACTTGTAGGGGCCGGTTGCCATCGGGTGGCTCTCGTAGGCCAGCGGGTCCTTGTCCTTCGCCTTCGGGATCGGCGAGAAGACCGGGAAGGAGGCATAGTAGTCGAGCTCGGGGAACGCCTGGGCGAGGTGGATGATCACCTTGTTGCCGTCGGCCTCGACGCCGTCGTAGTCCTCGCCGCCGTACCAGCCGGCGCTCGCGTCATAGCCGGAGAGCTTCTTCAGCTCCGCGTCGGTGTCTGCGTACGGGCCCTTGTACTTCTGGCCGTCCTTGAAGAACGTCGTCTGGTAGGTCGGGCCGTCGGTCAGGGTGTCGGTCGCGAACGAGCGCTTGATGCCGTAGACGACGTCCTCGGCGGTGATGTCGGTGCCGTCCTCGTACTTGATCCCGTCCTTCAGCGTGAAGGTCCAGGTCAGGCCATCCTCGGAGACCTGGCCGAGGTCGGTGGCGAGGTCGGGGACGAGGATGGAGTCACCGCTCTCCTCGTCGTAGACGTACTGCGTCAGCGACCGGGTCACCAGACCGGACATGATCGCACCGGAGTCGACGTAGTAGGTCCGGGTCGGGTCGAGGGTCGCCGGCGCGTTGTTCGTGAGGACGGTGATCGTGCCGCCCTTCTTCGCGTCGGACGGGATCTCCAGCGGGCCCTCGGCCGTGGCGTCCTTTCCGGCGCCGGCGCCGCCGCCGGCCTTGAACTCGCCTGCCGAGTCTTCGCCACCGCCGCCCCCGCCACCACACGCAGCGGTGAGCGTCAGCGCAGCGATCGCACTGGCGGCGATCACTGTTCTCTTCAATCGCATCGTAGGTCTCCACCTTCCATGGTTGATGCCTCTCTCCGACGACGTGCTCACCGGAAAGACTTGGGGTCGAAGGCGTCGCGGATGGCGTCTCCGAGCAGGTTGAGCGCGAAGACCAGGACCACGATCCCGATGATCGGCGCGTAGAGGTACAAGGGGTATTCGTCGAACCAGTTCTGGGCCCGCAGGATCGTCTGACCCCAGGACGGGCGGCCGGTGACGCCGACGCCGAGGTAGGCGAGCGTCGCCTCCGCGGCGATCGTGGCCGGCAGGCTCAGCGAGAACGAGACGACGATCGGCGCCACCAGGTTGGGCAGCAGCTCCTTGAACAGGATCCGGTGCGTGGGCATCCCGAGCACGTGCGCGGCCTCGATGAACTCGCGCTCGCGCAGCGAGATCACCTCGCCGCGGATCAGCCGGGCCAGGCCCATCCACCCGAAGATCGAGAGGATCACGATCAGCGCGATCAGGGAGGCGTTGTCGAGCATCGCCGGGTTCTCCCGCCACCGCTCCACGAGCATCGGCGAGACGGCGATCGCGACCAGCAGGAACGGCAGCGTCAGGAAGAGGTCGGTCAGGAACGTGACCACCCGGTCACCCCAGCCGCGGCTGTAGCCCGCGATCAGGCCGAGCACCACGCCGACGACCGTCGAGACGACCGTGGCGACCGTGGCGACCAGCAGCGACGTACGCGCGCCGTAGAACCACTCCGCGAGCAGGTCGTTGCCGGAGTTGGGCTCCAGGCCGAGCGGGGCCTCCCAGGTGAACCCGTAGTTGGGCGGGCCGATGACGGGGTAGTTGAACGAGTCGGTGTCGGTCACCGGGTCACCGGCACGCAGCTCGACGCCGAACAGCTTGCACAGCAGCGGCGCGAAGATCGCGATCAGGACGAAGAGCAGCACGATGCCAGCACAGAGCAACGCGACCCTGTCCGAGAGGAGGCGGTCCATGGCGATCCGCATCGGCGAACGGCCGGCGACGTCGCCCGTCCTCGGTTCCGGAGTGATCTCGGGGTCAGGACCCTGGATCAACACTTCGGACACAGTCATACGCTCGTCTCTCCGTTCGCTGCCAAGGGCTCGCCCAAGACCTGACCACTTGGCGCGGTCCCGAACCAGCGCGCTGCCACAAGGTATGCCAAGTTCCACAGGTTCGGGCGGGACTACAGATAACGGTTCGATACCGACGGTGACGCGTGACACATACGTAACAAAGACGGCCCGCAGCCAAAGGCTGCGGACCGTCTTTCGTAATCTCGCCGAGACGCGGGAGATCCTCAGGCGCGACCCCGCGAGTTGTTCGCCAGGTCGTACCAGGTGTCGGCGTAACCCGGACCGTCGCCCGGGACCTCGGCCGGGCTGGCGCCCGGGTCCGGTGCACCGAACTCGTCGACGCCCAGGAGCGGCGCGGTGATCGGCTTCTCCGGGTGCTGGTGGATCTCACCCGGGAAGTGGCAGGCGACCTTGTGCTTCTTGCCGATCTGCAGCAGCGGCGGCTCGACCACGGAGCAGATGTCCTTGGCGATGGCGCAGCGGGTGCGGAAGTGGCAGCCCGAGGGCGGGTTGATCGGCGAAGGTACGTCGCCCTCCAGCCGGATCCGCTCACGCCGGCCACCGATCGCGGCCTGCTTCACGTCGGGCACGGCGGAGAGCAGCGCCTGCGTGTAGGGGTGGTGAGCGCGCTCGTAGATCGACTCGCGGTCACCGATCTCCACGATCTTGCCGAGGTACATCACCGCGACCTCGGGGCAGAAGTGACGAACGATGGCGAGGTCGTGAGCGATGAACAGGAAGGAGATGTCGAACTCCTTCTGCAGATCCTGGAGCAGGTTGATCACCTGCGCCTGGATCGAGACGTCCAGCGCCGAGACCGGCTCGTCGGCGACGAGCAGCTTCGGCTGCAGGGTCATGGCTCGGGCGATGCCGATGCGCTGGCGCTGACCGCCGGAGAACTCGTGCGGGTAGCGGTTGTAGTGCTCGGGGTTGAGCCCGACGAGCTCGAGCAGCTCCTGGACCCGGCTGAGCACCTTGTTCTTCGGCACCATGTTGTGGATCCGCAGCGGTGCGCCGATGATCGACCCGACCGTGTGACGCGGGTTCAGCGAGGTCGACGGGTCCTGGAAGATCATCTGGATCTCCCGGCGCATCGGGTGCAGCTGCCGCCCCGAGTAGTTGGCGATGTCGGTGCCCTCGAAGTCGATCTTGCCTTCGGTGGGCTTGTAGAGCCGCGTCACCATCCGGCCGGTCGTGGACTTGCCACAACCGGACTCGCCGACGAGGCCCAGGGCGCTGCCCTTGGCCACCTCGAAGGAGACCCCGTCGACGGCCTTGACGTGCCCGACCGTACGCCGGATCACGCCACTGCCCTTGACCGGGAAGTGCATCTTCAGGTTGTCGACCGAGAGCACCGTCTCGGTGCTCTCCGGCGCGACCGAGGCCGCGGGGGCGGTCGTGGTGTCGCTCATCAGTCCTCCACCAGGTCAGGTGCGATCTCGGGCAGGATCTCTGCCTCGTAGACCTCGTCGGCGTTCTTGATGTGGCACCGCTTGGTGTGGTTGCCACCGCTGTTGGCCGGGGTGAGCTCGGGAAGGGTCGTCCGGCACAGGTCGCCGCCCACCTTCGCCACGTGGTCACAGCGCGGTTCGAAGGCGCATCCCGGCGGCGGGTTGAGCAGCGAGGGCGGGTTGCCCCGGATCGGGATCAGCTTGGCCTCGGTCGACGCGGTCAGGTCCGGCACGCTGGAGAGCAGTCCCCAGGTGTAGGGCATCTCCGGGTTGGTGAGGATCTCCTTGCACGGGCCGTACTCGACCGCGCGGCCGGCGTACATCACGAGTACGTCATCAGCCATCTCGGCCACGACGCCGAGGTCGTGGGTGATGATGATGATCGCCGCGTCGAAGTCGCGCTGCAGGTCCTGGAGCAGGTCGAGGATCTGCGCCTGGACGGTCACGTCGAGGGCCGTGGTCGGCTCGTCGGCGATCAGCAGGCTGGGGTTGTTGATCAGCCCCATCGCGATCATCGCGCGCTGGCGCATACCACCGGAGAACTGGTGCGGGTAGTCGTCCACGCGACGGTCGGGCTGCGGGATGCCGACACGGTCGAGCATCTCGATGGCGCGCTTGCGCGCCTCCCTCTTGGTCACGTTGTTGTGGACCTGGTAGGCCTCCATGATCTGGTTGCCCACCGTGTAGTAGGGGTGCATCGCGGAGAGCGGGTCCTGGAAGATCATCGCCACGTCGCGACCGCGGCGCTTGCGCATGTCCTCGTTGCTCACCTTGAGCAGGTCGACACCGTCGAGCATGATCTGGCCGCTGAGGATGGCGTTGGTGCCGCGGTGCAGCCCCATGATCGCCGAGCTCGAGACCGACTTGCCGGAGCCGGACTCGCCCACGATGCCGAGGGTCTTGCCGCGCTCGAGCTCGAAGGTGAGGCCGTCGGTCGCCTTGACGATGCCGTCGGAGGTGGAGAAGTGAACCTTCAGGTCCTGCACCGAGAGGAACGCGCCGCCGTTGGCCCGCGTCGACTCGGGAGTCGTGGAAAGGTCAGTCATTGATCAGATCCTCCTCAGGCGACGCGCACGCGCGGGTCGATGAAGGCGTACAGGACATCGACGACGATGTTGGCGATGATCACCAGAGCGCCGAGGAGCAGCACCAGGCCCACGATCGTGGGAAGGTCGTAGGTCTCGTTCGCGGTCACCGCGAGCTTTCCGAGACCGTAGTAGTTGAAGACGTCCTCGGTGATGATCGCTCCGCCGAGGACGGCGGCGACGTCGAGACCGAACATCGTCACCAGCGGGGTCAGCGCGGCGCGCAGCGCGTGCTTGAACAGCACCTTCTTGCCCTTGAGGCCCTTGGACTTCGCGGTGCGGATGTAGTCCTCGCTCATCGACTCGAGGACGAACGCCCGGGTCATGCGTACGTAGCCCGCCATGTAGACCGCCGCGAGGGTGAACCCGGGGAGCATGAGCTGGACCAGCCATTCCCCGACACCGCCCTCGGCTATAGGCACGTATCCCGGTGCGGGGAAGATCCCCCATTTGATGGCTACGAAGTTGATCAGCAAGGCACCCACGAAGAAGGTCGGAAACGCGTAGAGGGACAGCGTGGCTCCGACGACTCCGCGGTCCACGAGGGACCCCTTGAAGACGGCTGCGAGCACTCCGAACAGAACACCGAAGACGACCCAGATGGTGACCGCGACCAGGGCGATCGAGATCGAGATCGGGGCTGCCTCCGCGATCTCCTCGTTGACCGTCATCTGCAGCTGCTGGGAGAAGCCCAGGCAGGGCGCCGCGCACTCGGTGACCAGCTCGGGGTTGGCCTCGCGCATCGCCTCGTCGGCGGGGTACTCGCGGCCGACGACGACGCCCTTGGCGAAGTTGCCCCACTGGACCAGCAGCGGCTGGTCGTAGCCGAGGGCCTGACGGGTCTCCTCGATACGCTCCGGGGGGCAGTTCTTACCGCACGAGAACTGTGCCGGGTCGACCGGGTTCTTCATGAACAGTGCGAAGACGATGAAGCTCATCGCCACCAGCATGAGCAAACCGACGATCACGCGCCGGATGATGTAGGCGACCATCGGTGGGTCTCACCTTCATTGGGATCGGCCGGAGCACCGTCGTGGGGTGTCGTCCGGGGGGAATCGTGTCCAGGTACATGGGGGGAGGCGGGGCTCTGGCGAGCCCCGCCTCCAAGGTCGGAACGGCTCAGGGCCGTCCGAACGGTGTTGCGGAGCTGAAGGATCAGTCCTCGACGTCGATGGTCGCCAGGTCCGGGTAGGACGAGGAGGCATCGGTGGTGACGAAGTTCTTCACCTTGGAGCCGTAGACCCAGTTGAAGGTCGCGATCTCCAGCGGGATGTAGGCGACGTCCTCACCCATGACCGCGTCTGCCTCCTGGAGGAACTTGTTCTGCTCCTCGATGGTGGCGGAGTTGGCGGCCTGGTCGAACAGCTTGTCGACCGCAGGGTTGTTGTAGTTGCCGTAGTTCTGGCCGTTGGTCGACTTCTCGATCTGGCGGCTGTCGAACAGCGCCGCGGTGACGGTCATCGCGGAGCCCCAGTCGGCACCCCAACCGCCCCACATCACGTCGGCCTTGTTGGAAGGCTTCTGGATGTTGGAGTAGTAGACGTCGCCCAGCGGGTCCAGGGTGACCTTGAAGCCGGCGGCCTCCCAGCCCTCGACCAGCGCAGCGGCCTGCTTGTCAGCGGTGTCGCTCTGCGGGTAGGTGAAGGTGATCGGGTACGGCGTCTTGACACCGGCGTCGGCCAGGGTCTTCTTCGCCGCGGCCGGGTCACCCTTGAGGTTGCGGTCCTTGTACGCCGGGTTGGCGACGTAGCCAGGAACGGCCGGGTTCACGATCGAGTCGGCCGGGGTGTAGGCCTTCTCGCCACCGCCGGCGGCGATCCAGGACTCGACGTTGGTCGCCTGGGCCAGCGCCTTGCGGACGTTCGGGTCCTTCATCTGGTTCTGGTTCGGCACCAGGTAGTCGACGTAGGGCGACTGGACCTGGACGTAGCGGTCCTTGACACCGGCCTCGGTGAGACGCGGGTAGAACTCCGGCGGGACGCGCGAGCCGCTGACGATGGTCGCCTGCGAGTCGGGGCTGTCGGAGAACAGCTTCTCGTAGGTGGTCGTCGCCTTCTCACCGAACTTGAAGACGACCTTGTCCGGCTTGGCCTCACGCAGCGACTTGTCGTCGGTCTCCGGGTCGTACTCGTCGTTGCGCACCAGGGTGCCGCCCTTCTGGGCGTTCCAGGTGTCGACCTTGTACGGGCCGTTGGAGAAGATGACGTCGTCGTTCTTGGCGCCCTTGTCCTCAGACTTCTTGTAGGGGTCCATCATGTGCAGCGACGAGATCGCCAGCGGGAAGTCCGGCCACGGCGACTTGAACTTGTAGGTGATGGTCTTGCCGTCGCAAGTCACCGCCTGGTCGAAGTCGGCCTGCTGCTCCGGGGTCGCGGTGTAGGGGCCCGGGTACTCACCCTTGAGCGCGAGCTTCGCGGTCAGGTAGAAGCCCGGACCACCGGTGAGCTCGTCGGCGGCGAAGTTGCGCGAGGCGCCGTAGGCGAAGTCCTCACACGTGATGTCGGAGCCGTCCTCCCACTTCACGCCGTCCTTGATGGTGAACGACCAGGTCTTGGCGCCCTCGGTCGAGGTGCCCTCGTCGGTCGCCAGGTCGGGGATCGGCTTGCTCGAGACCTTCGGGTCGGTCGAGGACGGGTTCGAGAGCAGCTTGCGGTAGACCAGACGCGTGGTGTGCGAGATGGTCTCGCCGACGTAGATACGCTGCGGGTCCAGGTGGTCGATCGGGTCCTCAGCGACGATGGTCAGCGTGTTTGCCGAGCTCGAGCCACCGCCGTCCCCGCCGCCACAGGCAGCCAGGCCCAGCGAAAGACCGAGCACGCCGGCGGCACTGACCGCTACGTACTTAGCTCGCTTCTTGAGCATTCGTTTCTCCTTGGTGTGGTCGCCGTCAGCCTCTGACAACTGACGCCGTAACGGTGTCCCGGGCGGGTCACCTGTGTGTGGACGGAGCCCCGAGGCTCACCTGTCACCCTTGGGATCAAGGGCGTCTCGCAACCCGTCCCCGAGAAGGTTGAACGAGATCACGATCGTCGCGATGATGATCGCGGGCATGAAGAAGTAGAACGGGTCCACCTGCGCGTACTTCAACGAGTCGGTGAGCACGTTGCCGAGCGTGGGCGTCGGCGGCTTCACTCCGACCTGGAGGTAGCTCAGCGCCGCCTCGGCCGAGATGTAGGCCGGCATCATCAGGGTGACCAGGACCAGCAGCGGGGCCCACAGGTTCGGCAGGATCTCCTTGAAGTAGATCCGTCCCTTCGAGGCACCCAGGACGATCGCCGCCTCGACGAACTCCCGTTGCTTGATCGAGAGGACCTGTCCTCGGACCACGCGGGCGGTGCTGGTCCAGCCGAAGATCGCGAGCACCACGGTGCAGTAGATCCCCTGGGCGAGTGGTCCGTTGGGTAGTCCCGTCACCATCTGGACGAGCTCGAGACCGAGCGCCGAGAGCGCCAGCAGCATCATCGTCGAGGGGAACGAGAGGGTCAGGTCGGTGAAGCGGCTCAGGCCGGCGTCGACCCAGCCACCGCTGAAGCCGGCGATGATCCCGATGATCGCGCCGATGACCACCGACAAGATGGCGGCGGTGAGGGCGATGATCAGCGAGAACGTGATGCCGTACCAGAACCGGGACAAGGCGTCGCGGCCGGTGCCGGGCTCCACGCCGAGCGGGTGCGCGAGGCTCGCGCCACTGAACCGGCCCTCGGGGATGGTGTTGGCGTCGAGCAGCTCCTGGTTGTAGCTGAACGGGTCCAGCACGCCCATCTTGACGAGAAAGGGGGCCAGGATGGCGGCCAGGACCACCAGGATGACCACCGTCAGCGACACCATCGACAGCTTGTCCTTGCGAAGCCGCATCCATGCCAGCTTCATCGGCGACTTGCCGGCAATCTTCTTCGCCTCCTCAGGCGAAGCAGAAGGTGTCGATCCACCCGAGAGTTCTTCACCTTCGAACACGGTGGCCGATTCGCTCATGGTTCCTCTGTCTAGTCGTATTTGTGGGTGCCGCCGTCGCACGGCAGCGTCCGACCCACGAGGTCGACGGATGGAACTCTATGTGATCCCTTTGCCAGGATGGAGCCCGGACCGGTAACGATCCGATTTCAACCAGTGATACGGCAGATCGGGATGCCTTCTCGCAATTCCTTAGAGAATGCCAAGAGTCTCCGGGACCGGTGGACCGGTCCCGGAGACTCTGTTGGATATCGCCGAGGTTCGCTCAGTTCGCCGATTCGCCCTCGGCGGCAGCCGGAGAGGTTGAGCTCAGCGCGTCGACGCCCGCCTCCTTGCGCTGCTCCGGAGTGATCGGCGCCGGAGCGGCGGTGAGCGGGTCGTAGCCGGCACCCGTCTTCGGGAAGGCGATGACGTCGCGGATCGAGTCGGTGCCGGCGAGAAGGGCGACGACGCGGTCCCAGCCGAAGGCGATGCCGCCGTGGGGCGGGGCACCGAACTTGAACGCGTCGAGCAGGAAACCGAACTTCTCCTCGGCCGCCTCCTCGCCGATCCCCATCAGGTCGAAGACCCGCTTCTGGACGTCCTCGCGGTGGATACGGATCGAACCGCCGCCGATCTCGTTGCCGTTGCAGACGATGTCGTAGGCCCAGGCGAGCGCGTTGCCGGGGTCCTTGTCGAAGCTCTCGACGTCCTGCGGGCTGGTGAAGGCGTGGTGGACCGCGGTCCACTCCCCCGCGCCGACCGCGACGTCACCGGACTCGACGGCCTCGGAGGCCGGCTCGAGCAGCGGCGCGTCGACGACCCACAGGAAGCTCCAGTCGCCGTCCTTGCGAAGGTCGAGGCGGTTGCCGATCTCCAGCCGGGCGGCACCCAGCAGGGAGCGGCTCGACTTGGGCGCACCGGCGGCGAAGAAGATGCAGTCGCCGGGGTTGGCGCCGACGTGAGCGGCCAGTCCGGCGGCCTCGGTCTCGGAGAGGTTCTTGGCGACCGGACCGGTCAGCGAGCCGTCCTCCTGGACCAGGACGTACGCCAGGCCCCTGGCGCCACGCTGCTTGGCCCAGTCCTGCCAGCCGTCGAGCTGACGCCGCGGCTGGCTCGCGCCACCCGGCATCACCACGGCGCCGACGTAGGCCGCCTGGAAGACGCGGAACGTCGTCTCGGAGAAGTAGTCGGTGCACTCGGTGATCTCGATGCCGAAGCGCAGGTCGGGCTTGTCCGAACCGTACTTGGCCATGGCGTCGGCGTAGGTCATCCGCGGCAGCGGGAGCGGTACGTCGTAGCCGATCAGCTTCCACAGCGCCGCGACGATCTCCTCGCCGAGCGCGATCACGTCGTCCTGCTCGACGAAGCTCATCTCGATGTCGAGCTGGGTGAACTCCGGCTGCCGGTCGGCGCGGAAGTCCTCGTCGCGGTAGGCGCGGGCCAGCTGGTAGTAGCGCTCCATGCCACCGACCATGAGCAGCTGCTTGAACAGCTGCGGGGACTGCGGCAGGGCGTACCAGGAGCCCGGCTGCAGGCGCGCGGGCACCAGGAAGTCGCGGGCACCCTCAGGGGTCGAGCGGGTCAGGGTCGGGGTCTCGATCTCGACGAAGGCGTGGCCGTCGAGCACGTCGCGGGCGGCCTTGTTGGCCTTCGACCGCAGCCGGATGGCGTTGCCGGGCGCCGTGCGGCGCAGGTCGAGGTAGCGGTGCTTGAAACGTACGTCCTCGCCGACCTCGACATGATCGTCGATCGGGAACGGCAGGGCGGCCGCGGCGGAGAGGACCTCGAGGTCCTTGGCGACGATCTCGATCTCGCCGGTGGCGAGGTTGGGGTTGCGGTTCTCGTCGGTGCGGGCGACGACCTCGCCGGTGACCTTGATGCAGTATTCGTTGCGGAGCGCGTGGGCGATCTCCTCGTCGCGTACGACGACCTGGACCACGCCGCTGGACTCACGCAGATCGAGGAACGCGACCCCGCCGTGATCGCGTCGACGGCCTACCCAGCCGGCGAGGGTCACGGTCTGGCCGACGTGCTCGGCACGCAGGGTGCCGGCGTCGTGGGTGCGGATCACTTCTTCTCCTCGTTGTTCGCGACGACCTGGGGCTTCAGGTCGCTCTCGTTCTGCGGCGTCCAGGTGGCCGGGTCGGCCGGGACCTGATCGCCGGTGCGGATGTCCTTGATCTCGTAGCCACCTTCGGTCGCGAAGAGGACGTACGGGATGCCGCGGCGCTCCGCGAAGCGGATCTGCTTGCCGAACTTGGCGGCGTTCGGCGAGACCTCGCAGGCAACATTGTGAGCGCGCAGCTGCTGGGCCGCCGAATCGGCCTCCGCCCTGCTCTCCTCGTCGGCGACGGCGACCAGCACCGTGCTCGGGACCTTGCGGTTCCCGTCGAGCACGCCCTTGGCCACGAGGGGCACCAGGACGCGGCTCACGCCGAGCGAGATCCCGACACCCGGGTAGGTGGTCTTGCCATCGCTGGCGAGCGCGTCGTAGCGGCCGCCCGAGCAGATGCTGCCCAGGGACTCGTAGCCGTCGAGGCGGGTCTCGAAGACGGTGCCGGTGTAGTAGTCCAGACCCCTGGCGATGCTCAGGTCGGCCACGACGCGTACGGAGTCGGTGTTGAGAGGCGCGGTGGCGGTGATCAGCGTGGCCAGCTCGCTCAGGCCCTCCTCGAGCAGCTCGCTCTCGACCCCGAGCGCACGGACCTTCTCCACGAAGGAGTCGTCGGTGGCGGTGATCGTGGCGAGCTCGAGGCACTTGGCGGCCTGCTCGTCGCTCAGCCCCGCCTCGGAGACCAGCAGCTTGCCGACCTCGTCGGCCGGCATCTTGTCGAGCTTGTCGATGAGCCGCATGGTCTCCTCGACGTCGGGCGCGCCGAGGCCGGCGTAGAAGCCCTGGATCAGCTTGCGGTTGTTGACCTGGAGCGTGAACCCGGGCAGGAAGGTGAGCCTGCCGAGCGCCTCGAGCATGACCCGGGCGACCTCGACGTCGTGGTGGAACGGGAGCGTGTCGCGTCCGACGATGTCGATGTCGGCCTGCGCGAACTCGCGGAAGCGGCCCTCCTGCGGGCGCTCACCTCGCCAGACCTTCTGGATCTGGTAGCGGCGGAAGGGGAACTCCAGCTTGCCGGCGTTCTCGAGTACGTAGCGGGCGAAAGGGACGGTGAGATCGAAGTGGAGGCCCATCCCTTTGTCACGGGACTCGTCCTGCTCCTGGAGCCGCTTGAGGACGTACACCTCTTTGCTGGTGTCGCCCTTGCGCAGCAGCTGGTCCATCGGCTCGACGGCGCGGGTCTCGATGTTGCCGAAGCCGTGCAGCTCGAAGGTGTGGCTCAGGGTCGCGATGACCTCGCGTTCGACGGTGCGCTGGCTCGGCAGGAACTCCGGAAATCCGGAGAGCGGTGTTGGTTTGTTCATGGTGTGGTGATCAGGTCCTGAAGAAACGGGTTGGTGGCGCGCTCGCGCCCGATCGAGGTCTGTTCGCCATGGCCGGGGAGCACCACGATGTCGTCGGCGAGGGGCAGCACCTTGGTGGTCAGGGACTGCAGCATCGTGGCGTGGTCACCGCCGGGGAGGTCCGTACGCCCGATGCTGCCCGCGAAGAGCAGGTCGCCGGAGAACATCACGTCACTGACCTCGGCGTGGTCGGGGTAGGGAGTCCGGAAGGTGACCGACCCCTCGGTATGCCCGGGCGTATGGTCGATCAGGAAGCTCATCCCGGCCAGGCCGATGGCCTGCCCGTCGCTCAGCTCGCGGACGTCGTCGGGCTCCACGAAGTCGTAGGTCCCCTGCGGCATTCCGAGGAGCATCTGCGCCGACTCCGGCGAGATCCCCTGGAGCGGATCGGCGAGGAGGTGGCGGTCGTTGGGGTGGATCCAGGCCGTGGAGTCGTACGTCTTGGAAACCGGGGTCACGGACCACATGTGGTCGACGTGGCCGTGGGTGAGGAGCACGGCGACCGGCTTGAGGCGCTGCTCGCGGACGATCTCCTCGATGCCCTTGGCCGCGTCCTTCCCGGGGTCGATCACGACGCACTCGGTGCCCGGACCGGTGGCGGCGACGTAGCAGTTGGTGCCCCACGGACCGGCGGGAAAGCCTGCGATCAACACGAGAAACACCCTATCCAGCGGTACAGTGCAGCGCCGCATCGTGGCGTCTGACTACGATGGGCATCCCGAGGTGTGCCGGGACACCACGGGGACCTGCAAGTTGAGCCGACCGGGACTGTGACGAGCACGGTGTCCGGCGGGGGAGATTTCATAAGAGGTTAGCGCCTCATGCGAAGAGTAGGGACATTGTGACCAGCGAGCAGTGGGGTCGGGTCGAGGAAGACGGAACGGTCTACGTGAAGACCGCTGAGGGCGAACGTTCCGTGGGGCAATACCCGGAAGGCACGCCGGAGGAGGCGCTTGCCTTCTTCACCAACCGGTTCGACCAGCTCGCCTTCGAGGTCGAGCAGCTCGAGCGGCGCGTGCATGCGGGTAAGACGTCGCCCGACGAGGCGACCGCGGCGGTCAAGACCGTCGTGGAGAAGGTGACCGACGCCAACGCGGTCGGTGATCTGGCCTCGCTGGTGGCGCGACTGGACGCTCTGGCGCCGGTCATCGCCACCCAGCGTGAGGCCCGTAAGGCCGAGCGGGCCGCGAAGGCGGCCGAGGCGAAGGTCGCCAAGGAGGCTCTCGTCGCCGAGGCCGAGAAGCTGGCCCAGAGCAACGACTGGCGCAACGGTGCCAACCGGCTGCGTGAGCTGCTCGACCAATGGAAGGCGCTCCCCCGCATCGACCGCGGGTCCGACGACGCGCTGTGGCGACGCTTCTCGACCGCACGCACCGCCTACACGCGGCGACGCAAGGCCCACTTCGCCGAGCTCAACGCCCGGCGCGAGGACGCCAAGGTGATCAAGGAGCGGATCATCGTCGAGGCCGAGCAGCTCTCGGCCTCGACCGACTGGGGCCCCACTGCCGGGCGCTACCGCGACCTCATGCGCGACTGGAAGGCCGCCGGCCCGGCCCCCAAGGACGTCGACGACAAGCTCTGGAAGCAGTTCCGGGCCGCCCAGGACGTCTTCTTCGGTGCCCGTGACTCCGCCAACGCGGCGCTCGACGCCGAGTTCGCGCAGAACGCCGTGGTCAAGGAGGGCCTGCTCGCCGAGGCGCAGGAGCTTCTCCCGCTGCTGGAGAAGGGCGACGACCTCGACGCCGTCAAGCGGTCCTTCCGTGACATCGCCGACCGCTGGGACGAGGCCGGCAAGGTCCCGCGCGACCGCATCAAGGAGCTCGAGGGCGCGATGCGCAAGGTCGAGCAGGCCATCAAGTCCGCCGAGGACGACCAGTGGCGCAAGTCCGACCCGGAGAAGTCCGCTCGAGCCGACGACATGATCGCCAAGCTCGAGGAGGCCATCGCCCAGGTCGAGAGCGACCTCACCAAGGCCCAGACCTCGGGTGACGCCCGCAAGATCAAGAGCCTCGAGGAGAACCTCGAGTCCCGCCGCCAGTTCCTGGAGATGGCCAAGCGCGCCAGCGCCGACTTCTCCTGACTCATCCGTCGACTCGGCGCTCTGTCCTCGCGACAGGCGCCGAGTCGGCGCGTTCTGACGCAGAATCCGGCCGAGTCGGCTCATCCTGACGAAAATATCCGCCGAGTCGGCTCGTCATAACGAGCCGACTCGGCGTGCTTTTTCGTCAGTTTGCGCCGACTCGGCGTGGGGTCACAGGCCGGCGCCGCCG
>NZ_JBHWLY010000010.1:0-110863 GCF_042730435.1 Nocardioides sp. NPDC059952
GAACAACCCCCTTTGGGTCGGGGCCCGCTTCTTTTGTTTATAAGAGACTCACCTGTGGGTCCCCCCGAAAAATAATTACCGGTGGGGCCCCACCGGCCCGGGCCCCCTTTCGGGGCCCGCGGGCCGTTGGTCTGTCCAGATTCTCAGGCGGGGCCAGCGCCACCGACGTTGGCAGCGTTCGCCTTCTGAACGAGCTCGGCCTCGGCGGCGACCGGGTCGATCGCGCCGGCGCGACCGACAGGTGCCGCAGTACGTGCGACCCGCCGGGTGCGTGCTTCTGCGTAGTTGGCGATCAGTCCGAGGATCGTGTTGAGGATGATGTAGATCGCTGCGACCACGATCGCTGCCGGGATCAGGTTCTTGAAGTTGCCGTCCAGCTTGACGATCTGGTTGAGCAGCTCGCTGTAGGCGAGGATGTAGCCGAGTGCGGTGTCCTTGAGGAGCACCACCAGCTGGGCGATGATCGCCGGCAGCATCGAGCGCACCGCCTGGGGCAGCAGGATCGTACGCATCACCTGCCCTTGCGAGAGCCCGACCGCGACACCGGCCTCCGTCTGCCCCTTGGGCAGCGCGCCGACGCCGGCTCGGATGATCTCGGCGAGGACGGAGCCGTTGTAGAGCATCAGGCCGAGGACGACCGCCCAGAAGACGTCGGTGTCGAACCCGAGCGGCGCCTGCATGAAGTAGATGAACATCATCAGCAGGAGCATCGGGATGGAGCGGAAGAACTCGATGACCACTGCCGAAGGGAGGCTGACGAGCCTGCTCTGGGAGAGCCGGCCGACGGCGAACACGAACCCGAAGGCGAGCGCGAGGACCGAGCCGACCGCGAAGGCCTTCAACGTGCCGATGATGCCGGGGATGAGGAAGTTCTCCCAGGCGGGCGCCTCGAGGAACGGTGTCCACTTCTCGGCGTCCCACTGGCCGGTCTCGTCGAACTTCGTCCAGACGAACCAGGCAACGACCAGGAGCAGCACCACCGTGATGGCGGAGTAGACCCGGTTGAGCGCCTTGGCGCGCGGACCGGGTGCGTCGTAGAGAACGGAGGCGGCCATTATCGGATCACCGCGAATCGCTTGGAGGCCCAGTTGGCGACGAAGCCGATGGGCAGGGTCAGGATCATGAAGCCGATCGCGAAGATGATGAAGATCAGCAGGATCTGGTCGGACTCGTTCTCCATCATGGTCTTCATCTGGCCCGATGCCTCGTTGACGCCGGTCGCGGTGACGACACCGATGGTGACGGCGACGGTGGTGTTCTTGGTCATCGCGATCAGCACGCTGGCCAGTGGGTTGATCACCGATCGCAGCGCCTGCGGTAGAACGACGTGCATGAGGTTCTGAGTGAAGGTGAGTCCGATCGCGCGGGCCGCCTCGGCCTGTCCGAGCGGCACGGTGTTGATGCCCGCACGGAGCACCTCGCACACGAACGTCGAGGTGTAGATCCCCAGCGCCAGGACCGCGAGACGGAAGTTGTTCTCGTAGAGGTCGTCAGGTGCGGGGTTGAAGCCCAGCTGATACGCGAGCCCGAAGAGCGCGAAGAACATCACCAGCGTCAGCGGCGTGTTGCGGAACGTATAGACGACGGCCGCACCGACGAACCGCAGCACCGGCACCGGGGACACCCGGAACACGGCGAGCACGGTGCCGAGGATGAGCGCGAAGATGCCGCTGTAGACGGCAAGCCTCAGAGTCAGCCCGAACGAGGTCAGGATGGCTGACCCGTACTCGGAGAAGAGATCCATGGGTCCTTCCAGGATTGTTCAGAATGCGTCTGCTTCGGTCATGCAGAGCCGGCGCAACGCGGTTCCCGCTTCGCAGCGGGCCGATTGCGCCGGCTCGGCATGACGTTGCTCAGTAGTTGCTCAGTAGCGGTCGACGGCCGGCGGCTCCGGCAGCGTGTAGCCGGACTCACCGAGGTTGTCGTTGAACGCCTCTTCCCAGGCGCCGTCCTCGAAGGACTGCTCGATCAGGTCGTTGATCTTGTCGCGGTCATCGCTGCCCTTGGGCAGGCCCACGCCGTAGTTCTCCTCGGAGAACGGCGCGCCGACGATCTTGAACTTGCCCGGCGACTGCTGGGCGTAGCCCGCCAGGATGATGTCGTCGGTGGTCATCGCGTCGAGCTGGCCGCCCTCGATCGCGGTGACGCACTTGCTGTAGGTGTCGAACTCCTGCAGCTGGACGCCCTTGGAGTACTCGTCCTTGACCTTCTGGGCCGAGGTCGAGCCGGTCACCGAGCAGAGCTTCTTGCCGTCGAGCGACTCGGGGCCGGTGATGTCGGTGTTGTCGGCGGCGACCAGGAGGTCCTGGCCGGCGATGTAGTACGGGCCGGCGAAGTCGACCTCGGCCTTGCGCTCGTCGGTGATCGAGTACGTCGCCAGGATCATGTCGACGGTGCCGTCCTTGAGGAACGTCTCGCGGTTGGCGGAGACGGCCTCGACCCACTCGATCTGGTCGTCGTCGTAGCCGAGGCCCTCGGCGATGTACTCGGCCATGTCGACGTCGAAGCCGGAGTAGTCACCGTCGGCCTCCTTGAAACCGAGGCCCGGCTGGTCGAACTTGATGCCGATCTTGATCTTGTCGCCGCCGGCGTCGGAGCCGGTGTCGTCGTTGCCGCCACAGGCAGCGAGCGAGCCGGCGAGCGCGAGAACGCCCGCGACCGCGGCGATCTTCTGGAACTTCATCGAATCCACCTTCTGGAATGAGTGTTGAGTTGTCATGCAGGGGCTTGCGAGCCGACGGCTCACCCGAGAGGTACGTTTCAGTGTTTGAGGATCTTGCCGAGGAAGTCCTTGGCGCGCTCGGACTGCGGGTTGTCGAAGAACTCGGCCGGGGTGTTGGACTCGACGATCTGGCCGTCGGCCATGAAGACGACACGGTCGGCGGCGACGCGGGCGAAGCCCATCTCGTGGGTGACCACGATCATGGTCATGCCCTCCTTGGCGAGGCTGACCATGACGTCGAGCACCTCCTTGACCATCTCCGGGTCGAGGGCGGACGTGGGCTCGTCGAAGAGCATCACCTGCGGCTTCATCGCCAGCGCCCGGGCGATCGCGACGCGCTGCTGCTGACCGCCGGAGAGCTGGGCCGGGTACTTCGCGGCCTGGGCGCCCACACCGACGCGGTCGAGCAGCTTGTTGGCCTCGGCCTCGGCCGCTGCCTTCTTCAGCTTGCGCACCTTCATCGGGCCGAGCGTGACGTTCTGCAGGATCGTCTTGTGGGCGAAGAGGTTGAAGCTCTGGAAGACCATTCCGACCTCGGCCCGCAGCTTGGCCAGGCCCTTGCCCTCGGCGGGCAGCTCCTTGCCGTCGAGCGTGATCGTCCCCGAGTCGATCGTCTCCAGCCGGTTGATCGTGCGGCAGAGGGTCGACTTCCCCGAACCCGAGGGCCCGATCACCACGACGACCTCGCCACGCTTGATCTCCATGTTGATGTCCTGGAGCACGTGCAGGTCGCCGTAGTGCTTGTCGACGTGGTCAAGAACGACCAGGGCGTCGCCCGAGGGTGCGCTGGCGGGTTCGGTGTCAAGCACGGTCATGCCGCAGACCTAACCACATCCTGCATTGCACATCCATGACTTGGTCCCCGGTATCGGTTACAAGCAGATAACTGGTCGGGATTTCCTGCCGTTGGACCTGATCGCCGTACTCTTGAGGACGCTATGACCGTGTCCACCGCCTCGAGCTCCGCATCGGCCCGTACGTACGAAGTCCGCACCTACGGCTGTCAGATGAACGTCCACGACTCCGAGCGCCTCTCGGGTCTGCTCGAGGATGCCGGCTACCTGAAGGCGACCGAGGGTACGCAGGCCGACGTGGTCGTCTTCAACACGTGCGCGGTCCGGGAGAACGCCGACAACAAGCTCTACGGCAACCTCTCCCACCTGGCCCCGATCAAGGCGGCGAACCCGGACCTCCAGATCGCCGTCGGCGGCTGCCTCGCGCAGAAGGACCGGGCGACGATCACGAAGAAGGCGCCGTACGTCGACGTGGTGTTCGGGACGCACAACATCGGCTCGCTCCCGGTGCTGCTCGAGCGGGCCCGGGTGCAGGAGGAGGCCCAGGTCGAGATCCTGGAGTCCCTCGAGGTCTTCCCGTCCACGCTGCCGACCAAGCGCGAGTCGGCCTATGCCGCCTGGGTGTCGGTGAGCGTGGGCTGCAACAACACCTGCACCTTCTGCATCGTCCCGAGCCTGCGCGGCAAGGAGAAGGACCGGCGACCGGGCGAGATCCTCGCCGAGATCGAGGCGCTGGTCGCCGAGGGCGTCACCGAGGTCACCCTGCTGGGCCAGAACGTCAACGCCTACGGCGTGGAGTTCGGCGACCGGCAGGCCTTCTCGAAGCTGCTGCGCGCCTGCGGCGAGATCGAGGGGCTCGAGCGCGTGCGGTTCACGAGCCCGCACCCCGCGGAGTTCACCGACGACGTCATCGAGGCGATGGCCGAGACGCCCAACGTGATGCCGTCGCTGCACATGCCGCTGCAGTCCGGCTCCGACCGCGTGCTGAAGGCGATGCGGCGCTCCTACCGGTCCACCAAGTTCCTCGGCATCATCGAGCGGGTCCGCGCGGCCATCCCGCACGCGGCGATCACCACCGACATCATCGTCGGGTTCCCGGGGGAGACCGAGGAGGACTTCCAGGGCACCCTGGACGTGGTGCGTGAGTCGCGCTTCGCGAGCGCCTTCACGTTCCAGTACTCCAAGCGTCCCGGCACCCCCGCCGCCGATCTCCCCGACCAGATCTCTCCCGAGGTCGTCAAGGACCGCTACGGACGGCTCGTCGACCTCGTCAACGAGATCGCCTACGAGGAGAACAAGAAGAACGTCGGACGTACGCTCGAGCTGATGGTCGCCGAGGGGGAGGGCCGCAAGGACTCCGAGACCCACCGGCTCTCCGGTCGCGCTCCCGACAACCGGCTGGTCCACTTCAACGCGGCCGGTGCCGAGGGCGTACGTCCTGGCGACATGGTGAAGGTCGAGATCACCTACGCGGCCCCGCACCACCTGGTCGCCGACAACCCCGTGCTCGAGGTACGCCGCACCCGTTCCGGCGACGCCTGGGAGGCGCGTCAGGGCCGGACCGAGCCCGAGGCCGCCTCGGTCGGGCTGGGCATGCCATCGATCGGTGTTCCCGCTCCGCTGCCGGCCGCGCCGGCGTGCGGCTGATCTGCGGCACTCGGTTGCGCGAACAGCAAATTCTCCGTAACGCCGTTCCCCGTGAGGGTATTTCTGCTCTAGCCTGAGGCAACTTGTCTCAGGAAGGGATACCCCATGTCGATTCCCAAGCTGGCCGGCAGAGCAGTGGCGATGAGCGCACTCGGAGTGCTCGTGGCATCAGGTCTGGCAGCCGCGGCGCCCGCGTCCGCGATGCAGGCGGCCATCGGAGGCGGTGCCTGCTTCGACCCGCACGAGGCCGGAGCGGCCCGGGTCGCCGAAGGCGCCAAGCAGGTCCGTGACACGAACCATCTGACCGCGAAGCAGGTCGACGCCAAGGAGAAGGCGCTCGCCTCCGCGCTCTCCGAGAGTGGGAAGAAGAAGAGCGCCAGCGCCACCCTCGGCCCGACGACGATCCCGACCTACATCCACGTCATCCAGGAGAACGCCACCACCGGCGCCGTCCCGCAGGCGAACATCGACGCCCAGATCGACGTGCTCAACGCGGCGTACGCCGGCACGCCGTTCTCCTTCGAGGTGGCCGGCCAGGAGACCACGATCAACCCGGCCTGGTATCCGATCATCTCCGGCTCGACCGGGGAGCGGGACATGAAGGCGTCCCTGCGCCAAGGCGGCGACAACGCGCTCAACGTCTACATCGGCGAGATCGACGACGGCCTGCTCGGCTGGGCGACCTTCCCGACCAAGAACATCGGGTCGCAGGACGGTGTGGTCATCCTCGGCGAGTCGCTGCCGGGCGGCTCGGCGGCGCCGTACGACGAGGGCGACACGGCCACCCACGAGGTCGGCCACTGGCTGCACCTCTACCACACCTTCCAGGGTGGCTGTCGCGGCAAGGGTGACCAGGTCGCCGACACCCCGGCCGAGGCCGCGCCGGCCTTCGGCTGCCCGGAGGGTTCCGACACCTGCACCGCTCCGGGTCTCGACCCGATCCACAACTTCATGGACTACACCGAGGACGCGTGCATGGACGAGTTCACGCCGGGTCAGGTGCAGCGCATGATCGACGGGTGGGTGGCGTACCGCGCCTGATCGTTGATCTCCGGGCGAGATCTGTGTGAAATGCGCCGAGCGCCGGGTCCCTTGCGGGCCCGGCGCTCGATCCGTATGTGATCAGCAGAGCTGGATCAGTACTGCGACTGGCTCTGCTCGCCGCCGAAGCCGCCCTCGTTCGAGCCCTCGCTCGAGCCCTCATCGGAGCCGTAGGAGGAACCCTGGGACTGCTCCTGGCCGCCGCCGAAGCCGCCCTCGTTCTGGCCACCCTCGTTCTGGCCACCCTCGGAGCCGTAGGACGAGCCCTCGTCGGACTCCTGGCCGCCGAAGCCACCCGCGCTCGAGCCCTCGGACTGCTCGCCGCCACCGTAGGAGCTGCCCTCGTCGGACTGCTCACCGTAGGAGGAACCGCCCTCGTCCGAGCCCTCGTCGGAGCCGTAGGAGGAACCCTCGGACTGCTCGCCGCCGCCGAAGCCACCCTCGTTGGAGGACTCCGAGCCGTAGCCGCCCTCGCTCTGGCCGCCGTCCTGGCAGCCGAAGCCACCCTCGTTGGACGACTCCGAGCCGTAGGAGGAGCCCTCGTTGGACTCCTGGCCGCCGAAGCCGCCCTCCTGGCCGTCGTTCTGCTGCTCGTCGCTGTTGCCGTAGTTCTCAGACATATTGGTCCACACTTCCGAGTAGTTGTGATTGGACCGGAATCGGACGTGTGTCACACGTCCGCCCCCCGGCTGCCTCATTCGGTGAAGCACGAGAACGAGACGGTCTAGACCGTTCCACGTGACGGCACATGTCGCAACAGATTCGTAACAGTGTTTTGAAAAACGCCACGTAAAGATTCAGCGGGGTGTAGCGGACGTAAACGCGAGGCGGGGAGCAACCCGGTCTGGGTTGCTCCCCGCCTCGAAGACTGAGGATGGCTCAGTTGCCGCCGTCCAGCTTCTCCGCCTCGTTCTTGGCGGTCTCGACGCCCTGGTCGATCTGGTCGCTGAACTTGCCACCGGTCTTCTCGTCGGCGAACTCGCCGGCCTTGTCCAGGCCCTCGCCGACCTTGTCGGCGCCGACCTTGTCGACGCCCTGCCCGATGAGATCCTTTGCCTTGTCCAAGAAGCTCATGCTTCCCCCTTTGGATCGGTGGCTCCCCGTATGAGCCAACTTGCGGCCAGACTAACTGCATGGAGTACGACAGCAACAGGGGGACACGCGACCCGGATGGGCCGCATGGACTACGTGACTTGGGATCTTTTCCCCTATCTGCCACCCCGATCGTGGCCGTCGTCGGAGCCACCGCGGCAGGCAAGACGTCGCTCTCCCTCGACCTCGCCGAGACGCTCGGCGGCGAGATCATCAACACCGACGCGATGCAGGTCTACCGCGGCATGGACATCGGGACGGCGAAGCTGCCGGTCGCGGAGCGGCGCGGGATCCCACATCACCTCCTCGACCTCCTCGACATCGCCGAACCGGCCTCCGTCGCCGACTTCCAGGCGCTGGCGCGCGAGGAGATCGCGACGCTTCGCAAGGCCGGGAAGACCCCCGTGCTGGTCGGCGGCAGCGCTCTCTACACGCGAGCGATCCTGGACCGGTTCGAGTTCCCCGGGACCTCGAACGAGGTGCGGGAGCGTCTGGAGAAGGAGCTCGAAACCGCAGGCGAGAAGGCACTTCACGACCGTCTGCGAGACCTGGACCCGGTCGCCGCCGAGCGGATCGAGATCGACAACGGTCGTCGCGTCGTACGCGCTCTGGAGGTCATCGAGCTGACCGGCGAGCCGTTCAGCGCACGACTGCCGGAGCAGGTCTACCACGACCCGGCCTCCGTCCAGATCGGCGTCGACATCTCCCGGGAGGCACTGGACGTACGCATCCGGCAGCGCGTCTCGGAGATGTTCGAGTCCGGCTTCGTCGAGGAGGTGGCCCGGCTCCTGGAGGCCGGTCTGGGGCGGTCGCGGACCGCGTCGAAGGCCATCGGCTACCAGGAGGTCGCCGTCTACCTTGCGGGGGAGACGACGCTGGAGGACGCCATGGAGCGGACGGCGATCAAGACCCGTCAGTTCGCCCGGCGGCAGGATGCCTGGTTCCGCAAGGATCCGCGGGTCGTCTGGGTCTCGTACGACGATCCGTCCCGCCTCGAGAAGGCAGTCGCAGCGGTGCGGGCGGTGGCGGTGTGAGCGGGGTGAGCGGGGTGAGCGGGGTGAGCGGGGTGAGCGGGAACGAGCGTGACCGGCTGCGGGAGCTGCTGGACGCGGTGCTCGACGGTGCTGACGACGGGGAGCCGCGCACGCTGGCGCAGATGGCGGGCGACGCCTACACCTCGCCCTATCACTTCAACCGGCTGCTCTCCCGGGGTGCGGGCGAGCCGCCGGTCGCGATGCGGCGCCGGGTGATGCTGGAGCGGGCCGCCTGGCAGCTGCAGCACGGTGGCACGGTGACCGATGCGGCCTGGGCTGCCGGGTACGAGTCCGTGGAGGGGTTCTCGCGGGCCTATGCGAAGGCCTTCGGGCACCCGCCGAGCACCGCCGCGGTCAGCCACTGGCTGCCGGCCCCGAACGGGATCCACTTCCATCCGCCGGAGTCGCTGTGGGTCGACTCCCAGGAGCGGGTGCTCTCGCCGCTGACCGAGCAGCTCGTCATGCACGACCTCGACGACACCAGAGCCCTGCTCGACCTCGCCAAGTCCCTGCCCGCGGAGGTGCTCACCCAGGTGCGGCTGGCCGGCCACGAGGTGCTGGAGTGGGACGGCCCGGAGGAGTCGCTCGCACAGGTCCTGGAGGCGACGGTGTGGGCCAAGGAGTGCTGGGTGGCCTCCGTCGAGGGACTCTCCATGCCGGTCCGGAGCCGCACCGACTCGGTCGTCGCGCTGGTCGAGCGGCACGAGGCGGTGGCCGCGCGGTGGCTGGCGGTCGTGCGTGACATCGAGCGCCGCGGTGCCTGGGAGGACCGGCTCATCGACGCCCTGTGCGAGCCGCCGGAGAGCTTCCAGATCGGGTCGGTGGTCGCCCACGTCCTGACGTACGCAGCCCATCGCCGTCTGCTGGTCCGGATGATGCTCCGGATGGCCGGTGTCGAGGTCGACCGGGGCGACCCGATCGAGTGGCTGCGGGCCCGCCGGGGCGAGGTACCGACGGTCTGAGCGACCGCGAAATGATTCGGCCGCCCGCGGGCACGCCTCGTACCCTGAGCCCGTGACCCCTACCTGGACTGAGATCAGCACGCTCGAGGAGCTCGTCGACCTGGTCGGCGTCCCGAACGAGCGGGCTGCGACCAAGGGGCGCCCGGCGCTCCTCGACATCGACAGGCAGTGGCTCGCCGCGACGCCGTTCTGCGTGCTCGCGACCTCGGACACCGCCGGCAACTGCGACGCCTCGCCCAAGGGGGACCCGGCCGGGTCACTGGTGCACGTCATCGACGACAGGACGATCGCGATCGCGGAGCGGCCGGGCAACAAGCGGGTCGACGGCTATCGCAACGTGATCGCCAACCCCCACGTCGGGCTCAACTTCCTGATCCCGGGCCGCGGCGACACGCTGCGGATCAACGGCCGCGCCCGACTGGTCTCGGACGCACCGTTCTTCGACGAGATGGTCGTGAAGGGCAAGCGGCCGATCCTCGCCCTGGTCGTCGACATCGACGACATCTTCTTCCACTGCGCGAAGGCGTTCCTGCGCTCGGGTCTGTGGGACCCGGAGACGTGGGACCCCGACCACCTCCCCAAGCGCGCGGTCATCGCCAAGCAGGTCGAGAACGACCCGCGTACGCTTGCGGAGATGGAGGACTACTACCGCACCGACACCTACTCGAAGTCCCTCTACTGATGTCCTACGCGTACGTGTTGGGACACGGCACGGAGAACGACTTCGTGCTGCTGCCGGACCTCGACGGCTCGGCGCACGGCGCCCTCTCGGACGAGGAGATGGCCGACCGGGTGCGGGCGCTGTGCGACCGCCGGGCCGGCATCGGCGGCGATGGCATCCTGCGAGTGATCCGGACCGCCGCCTACACCGGTGACGACCGTCCGGTCAGCGATGCGGAGTGGTTCATGGACTACCGCAATGCCGACGGCACCGTGGCCGAGATGTGCGGCAACGGCACCCGGGTCTTCGCGGAGTATCTGCGCTCCGCCGGTCTCGCCGGCGACGAGGTCACCTTCGCGACGCGGGCCGGTGACAAGACCCTGCGCGCGGACGGGGACGTCTGGACCGCCGACCTGGGCTCGCCGAAGCTGCTCGGGTCGACCCAGGTCACCGTCGCGCACCACTTCTGGTCGGCCTGCAACGTCGACATGGGCAACCCGCACGCGGCCGCCGAGGTCGAGTCGATCGACCCGCACGGCCCCGTCGGTGACCTCTACGACTCCCCGGTCTTCGACGAGGCGGTCTATCCGCACGGGGTCAACGTGGAGTTCTTCGAGCGCGTCGCCGAGCGCCACGTCGCGATGCGGGTCTTCGAGCGAGGCGCCGGCGAGACCCGCTCCTGCGGCACCGGAGCGTGCGCGGTGATGGTCGCGGCCGCCGAGGCCGACGGTCTCGCGATCGCTCGCGAGTCCGACGTGACGTACCGCGTGGATGTTCCGGGTGGCACGCTCCACGTCACCTGGACGACCGACGACCGTGTCCTGCTCACCGGACCGGCGATCCTGGTCGCCGAGGGCGTCACGTCGCTCTGACAGCGAGACGGTTAACGGGTATTCACCCTCGTGAGGGTGGTCACGTCTAGGGTGCTGCCCATGGAGTTGACTGATAGCACAGCGATCGTTACCGGAGCGGCCAGCGGGATCGGGGCGGCGACCGCCCGGGCGCTGGCGGCCAAGGGCGCGACGGTGATCGTCGCGGACATGCAGAAGGACAAGGGCGAGGCCCTGGCGGAGGAGATCAAGGGGCTGTTCGTGCCCGTTGATGTGACCGACACCGACCAGATCACCAACGCCGTGGAGAGGGCCGTGGAGATCGCGCCGCTGAAGGCGGTGGTCAACTCGGCCGGGATCGGCTGGGCCCAGCGGACGATCGGGCGCGACGGTCAGATCGGGTCGGCGCACGACCTGGACGCGTACAAGAAGGTCATCGCGATCAACCTGATCGGCACCTTCGACATGTGCCGCCAGGCGGCGACCTACATCAGCCGCAACGAGCCGGACGCCAACGGGCAGCGTGGCGCGATCGTCAACCTGGCCAGCGTGGCGGCCTTCGACGGCCAGATCGGGCAGGTGTCCTACTCCTCGTCCAAGGGCGGCGTCGTCGGCCTCACCCTCCCGCTCGCGCGCGACCTCGCCGCGGTCGGCATCCGCGTCAACACCGTCGCCCCGGGGCTGATCGACACCCCGATCTACGGCGAGGGCCCGGAGTCGGAGGCGTTCAAGGCCAAGCTCGGCGAGAGCGTGCTGTTCCCGCACCGGCTCGGTGAGCCGGCGGAGCTGGCCAGCATGGTCGTGGAGTGTCTGACCAACGACTACATGAACGGCGAGACGATCCGCGTCGACGGCGGCATCCGGATGCCACCGAAGTAACAGGACGCAAGTAGTACCCCGACGGCTGGCGCACCGCTAATGTGTGCGCCAGCCGCGGACCGTTTCAGACCGTTCCGCGGACGTCGGAGCAAGGGGAGTTCGCATGTCCGATAAGGCGGACACCGGTACGTCGAAGGCGCTCGCGATCATCGAGCCCGACCCCACGGGGCCGGCGGGTCCGAGCAAGCCCCCGCGCGAGCCACGACTGACGCGGGAGACGATCGGGGTGATCGCCGGCGCGGCCGGCGTGCTGGCCGTATGCCTGATCGCGACCGCGCTGGTCGCCAACGGCGAGTCGGCCTCGAGCGGTGACCGGACCTGCCTCGGACCGCAGATGACGGTCGCGGTGGCTCCCGAGGTGGCGACCGTCGTGGGCAACATTCTCGAGGACGCCGGCTGTGGCCAGTTCGAGGTGGAGGCGGCCAAGACCGACAAGGTCCTCCAGCCGCTGGCGCTCGACGGCGACCTCCCCGACGTATGGATCCCTGACTCCTCGCTCTGGCTGGACCGGATCGACCCGGCCGTCGAGCCGGTGACGCTGCGGGCCTCGATGGCCTCATCGCCGGTCGTGCTCGTCTCCGGTGACGGCCTGGCCCGCACCTCCTTCGCCGAGGCCTTCGCCGAGGACGACCTGCTGATGGGTGACCCCCAGCGGATGATGAGCGCGCTCGGCACGGCCGTCGCGAGCCGGGGCAAGCCCCAGAGCGAGGCCAAGCTGGCGCCGTACGCAGAGCGGATCGCCTCCGGCGAGGAGGGCGCCGGGCCGACGGACTCGGGGCGCCTGGCGGAGCTGCAGACGGTCATGAGCGGGGTGACCGCGACCAGTGAGCAGCAGTGGTCGACCTACGCGCCGTCGCTCAAGGCCACGGCGCCGAAGGAGGGCACGGTGGTCCTCGACTACCCGGTCCTGATCACCGCGGACCCCTCGCGCCGCAACTCGATCGCCGCCTCGATCACCAGCTTCGCCCGGGTGCTCGACAGCGGCGCCGCCGACACCGCGCTGACCCAGGCCGGGTTCCGCACCAGCGGCGCCGGCAAGCCGGCCCCCAACGTGGGCGCGTACACCCTGGTCGACCCGGCCACGGTGGCGAAGACGGCCTCGGAGTGGAACGCCAGGCTTCGGCCGACCCGGGCGATCGCGGTCATGGACGTCTCGGGCTCGATGGCCTGGCCGTCCGCTCCCGACAGCGCCACCACCCGCCTCCGGCTCACCCAGGAGGCGGCGTCGGAGGCCGTGAGTCTCCTTCCCGGTGGTGCCGCGATCGGGCTCTGGGCCTTCTCCGAGAAGACCGAGGGCACGCTGGGCGCCGACCACAAGGTGCTCGTTCCCACCCGTCAGCTGGCGACGAAGGACCAGCGTGCGCAGCTGACCGCGGAGATCGCCGGTCTCACCGCGCGCACCGGTGGCGGCACCTCCCTGCACGACACGGCGCTGGCGGCCTACCAGGCCGCGGTCGCCGCCTACGACCCGCTGGCCTCCAACGACGTGCTCCTCTTCACCGACGGCACCAACGACGATCCCGACTCCATCGACGTGGCAGAGCTCGTACGCCAGCTGGAGGCTGCCTCCGACCCGCGGCGGCCGGTCCGTGTCCTCGGGATCGGGATCACCGCCGACGCCGACCTCGGCACGCTGCAGGCGATCGCCGATGCGACCGGCGGGGCTGCGTACGTCGCCGAGCGGCCCGAGGATGTCGGACAGGTCCTTCGAGAGGCGCTCGAGCAGCGCTGAGACCGGCCCCGGACCGAGCCCGCGGATAAGCATTGTCCCCCGGGTGGAGCGGCGCCGTATCCTTGTTGGTATATGACGAACAACGCACACGAATTCTCACTCGCTGACGAGCTCGAGGCCACCGAGGACTGGGACGCGCTCGACGACAGCTTCGAGTCCGGCTACGCCGACGAGGATCCCGAGGACACCGACCCCACCGTCGGTGCGATGGAGCTCGCCGAGCGCCACGCGCTCAAGCGCGTCGCCAGCCTGCGCACCGAGCTCGAGGACATCACCGAGGTCGAATACCGCCAGCTTCGCCTGGAGCGAGTGGTGCTCGTGGGCGTGTGGGCCGGCGGCACCCAGACCGACGCCGAGAACTCCCTGGCCGAGCTCGCGCTCCTCGCCGAGACGGCCGGCTCAGAGGTGCTCGAGGCGATCTACCAGCGTCGCCAGGCGCCGGACCCCGCGACGTACATCGGACGTGGCAAGGTCGAGGCGCTCAAGGAGATCGTCGCCGCGACCGGCGCCGACACCGTGATCGCCGACGGCGAGCTGGCGCCGAGCCAGCTCAGGAACCTCGAGGACCGCACCGGGGTCAAGGTCGTCGACCGGACCGCGCTGATCCTCGACATCTTCGCCCAGCACGCCAAGTCCCGCGAGGGCCAGGCGCAGGTGGAGCTCGCCCAGCTCAGCTACATGAAGCAGCGGCTTCGTGGTTGGGGTGGCAACCTGTCCCGCCAGGCCGGTGGCCGGGTCGCCGGTGGTGCCGGTATCGGTGGCCGTGGTCCCGGTGAGACCAAGATCGAGACCGACCGTCGCCGGATCAACACCAAGATCGCCAAGCTCAACCGTGAGCTGAAGGCGATGAAGGGCACCCGCGACACCAAGCGCGCCGACCGCAAGCGTCACCAGATCCCGGCGGTCGCGATCGCCGGTTACACCAACGCCGGCAAGTCGTCGCTGCTCAACCGGCTCACCGGTGCCGGGGTGCTCGTCGAGGACGCCCTCTTCGCGACCCTGGATCCGACCACCCGGAAGACGACGACGGAGGACGGCCGCGTCTACACGATGTCCGACACCGTCGGTTTCGTGCGTCACCTGCCCCACCAGCTCGTCGAGGCGTTCCGCTCGACGCTGGAGGAGGTCGCCGACGCCGACCTGGTCGTGCACGTGGTCGACGGTTCCCACCCCGACCCCGAGGGTCAGCTGGCGGCGGTGCGCGAGGTCTTCGCCGAGATCGGTGCCAGCGAGGTGCCGGAGCTGGTCGTGATCAACAAGGCCGACATCTCCGACCCGCTGGTGATCGCCAGGCTGCTGCGCGCCGAGCCCCACTCGGTCGCGGTCTCCGCCAAGACCGGCGAGGGCGTCGACGCGGCCATCAAGGCCGTCGAGACCGACCTGCCGCGGCCGGGCGTGGAGTTCTCCGCACTGCTTCCCTACGAGCGGGGTGACCTGGTCAACCGGATCCATCAGCACGGCGAGATCGACCACCTCGAGCACACTGCCGAAGGCACCGTCGTCAAGGGCCGCGCCAACGCGGACCTGGCCGGTGAGCTGGCTGCTTACTCTGCTTGATCTTGGACGCTGATCCGGCGTTGCGACATTGGCGATGCCGAGCTCGTCCCTCACACTTGGGACGATCAGTCGTCGGAGAGGGCAGGGATGCGCACAGAGGTACGCCACGCGGCGCGCGCCACGATCGTGGGCGCGCTGGCCGGTGCTGTCCTGGTGGCCATGCTCGCAGGCTGTGCCAGCAAGGACGAGGGCGTGCTCCCGGGACAGAAGGCCAGCCACGAGTCCGAGCTGACCCAGGACCTGTGCACTCGCCTGGCCGCCGAGTCGGTGACCCGCGCCTCCGTGGTGACCGGTGCCGGCGAGCGCGTCGTGGTGATCGGTGACTCCTGGGCCTCCGGCTTCGGGCTGGACGACCCCGGACTGTCCTGGCCGCGCTATCTCGACGGCGAGGTGCGCGTCTCCGGTTTCGGCGGCACCGGATACTCGCACGCGCTGATGGAGCGGTGCGGCCCGATCTCGTTCCCCGAGCGTGTCCCCGACGCGGTGGCGCAAGGGGCCGACCTGGTCGTGCTCGAGGGTGGGATCAACGACTCCAAGAGCGATCTCGACGACGTCGAGAAGGGCTTCCGGGCCACGCTGGACGAGCTGGAGGACCACGAGGTCATCGTGCTCAGCGCGCCCAAGGTGAACTCCCGTGCCAAGGCCATCAGGGCCGTCAACAAGATGATGCGGCGGGTCTCGGCGGAGTACGGGGTGACCTACATCAACGTCTTCGATCTCGAGCTGCCCATGCTCGAGGACAACACCCACCTGACGGTCGCGGGTCACATGCAGTTCGGGGAGATCGTCGCCCGCCGGATCGCGGAGAGCCGATCGGAGACTGTCCCCGCGCACGGCTAAGGTTGCCCGAGTGACCGCAACCGACATCGCCTCCCAGACGCCAGTACGTGAAGCCCTGGCGGATGCGGTCGCGACCCTCGGCGGAGCCACCCGCGAGGGTCAGGTGATGATGGCCGACGCGGTCGCGCAGGCCTTGGTCGACGAAGAGCACCTGCTGGTCGAGGCCGGCACCGGCACCGGGAAGTCGCTGGCCTATCTGGTCCCCTCCTTGCTCCACGACAGCCGGGTCGTGATCGCCACCGCGACCCTGGCGCTGCAGCACCAGCTCGTCGAGCGCGACCTGCCACGCCTGGTCAAGGCGATCGGCACGCGCCCCGGCGTCGACGCGTCCTACGCCGTCCTCAAGGGCCGCTCCAACTACGCCTGCCTCCACCGGGTGCGCGAGGGAGCTCCCGACGACCAGGGCACCCTGGTCGACGTCCCGCTGGGTCCGATGGCCGAGAAGGTCCTCGAGCTGCGCAGCTGGGCCGAGAAGGAGGCGGAGAAGGGCGGCAGCGGCGAGCGTGACTCCGCGCCCCGCCACACCGACCGTGAGTGGCGCCAGGTCTCCGTCAACCACCGCGACTGCCTCGGCGCCGCCAAGTGCCCCTTCGGCGAGGAATGCTTCGTCGAGGTCGCTCGCGACAAGGCCCAGAAGAGCCACCTGATCGTCACCAACCACTCCCTGCTCGCGATCGACGCGATCGAGGGCGTGCCGATGATCCCGGAGTACGACGCCGTGGTGATCGACGAGGCCCACGAGCTCGTCGCCCGGGTGACCCAGGCGGCGACCGACGAGCTGACCGCGGCCGAGGTGGAGCGGGCCGCCCGGCGGGCCCAGAAGCACATCGAGGGCTCCGAGGCCGACGACCTGGCCGACGCCTCCGACGCGTTGCGGGCCGCGATCAACGAGAGCTCACCAGGGCGGTTCGTGACCCTCCCGGAGGTCATCTCCGACGCGCTCGTGCTGGTGCGCGACGCCGCCCGGTCCGCGATCTCGGCGCTCCCGAAGCCGAAGGACTCCGACAGTGCCGACCCCGGCTTCCAGCAGGCCAAGGGCGGCCTGCAGGAGGTCTTCACCACCGCCGAGCGGATGGCCGCCGCCTCCGAGCACGACGTGATCTGGCTCAACGAGGGCGGCGACAGGATCCCGCCCCGGCTCTGCGTGGCTCCGCTCCAGGTCTGGGCGCAGATGCGCGAGAAGCTGCTCACCGAGAAGACCGTCGTCTTCGCCTCGGCGACCCTCAAGCTCGGCGGCGACTTCGGCCCCGTGGCCGGATCTCTCGGGCTCAAGGCGGAGGAGCGCACGGAGGTGGGCGCCGGGGCGCAGCGTACCGATGACGTGCTGCCGTGGATCGGGCTCGATGTCGGCAGCCCGTTCGACTACGGCAAGCAGGGGATCCTCTACGTCGCCCGACACCTGCCTCCTCCCGGGCGCGACGGGATGGGTGCCAAGACCCTCGACGAGATCGTCGACCTGGTCGACGCCGCCGACGGGCGTACGCTCGGGCTCTTCTCGTCCCGGCGTGCCGCCGAGGCCGCCGCCGAGGTCGTGCGCCAGAAGCTGCCTCACCTGACCACGCTGGCCCAGGGTGACGCACAGCTGCCCGAGCTCGCCGCGCAGTTCGTCGCCGACCCGCACACGGTGCTCTTCGGCACGCTGTCGCTGTGGCAGGGCCTCGACGTCCCCGGCGACACCTGCCAGCTCGTGATCATCGACCGGATCCCGTTCCCGCGGCCCGACGACCCGCTGATGTCGGCCCGGCAGCAGGCGGCCGACAAGGCCGGCGGCAACGGGTTCATGCAGGTCGCCGCCACCCATGCGGCCCTGTTGCTCGCGCAGGGTGCCGGCCGGCTGATCCGCACCACCACCGACCGCGGTGTCGTGGCCGTGCTCGATGCCCGCCTGGCCACCGCCCGTTACGGCGGATTCCTCAAGGCCAGCCTGCCGCCGATGTGGGCCACGACCGACCCCGACGTCGTACGCAAGGCCCTCAAGCGTCTCTCGGAGCTGGCCTCGGCCTGATCTCTGCTGAGTCGGCTCGTTCTGACCGAAAACCACGCCGAGTCGGCTCGTGAGAACGAGCCGACTCGGCGGGGGTTGGTTCGGGTCAGCGGTAGGTCTTGGCCCACCAGCGGTGGGTGGCCTTGTCGGGGGTCGCGACGCCGTGACAGGAGAACGCGGTGCCCTGGCCACACTTGAAGTTGCTGCTCGCGTTGGCGAAGGTGACCTCGACCTTGCGGATCCGCTTCGAGGAGAAGCCCTCGATGGTCTTGGTGGCGATGCCCTTGCTGTTGGGCTTGAGGTAGTAGACGGCGCGGGTGCCGTCGGTGCGGAACACGCTGATCACAGCGGCGTTGGCGTTGGGCCGGGCCACGTCGACCTTCACGCGCAGCTTCCAGCCCTTGCCCACCTTCTTGGGGACGAGGCGCTGGGAGGCGTAGGTCAGGTGCTTGAGGGTGAACTTGCCGTCGACCGTCTGCCGCTTGGCGGGCAGCGCCGTGCGGCCGTCGTAGACCGGCGGGTAGTAGGCCCCGCCCTCGCTGTAGGCCTTCGAGGGGGCCAGGTTGGCGGCGGCGAAGCGGATGTACTCCTGCTTCAGCGTGGTGCCACGCTGAGCAAGGGCCTGCCGGATGGCGGTGGTGGAGTAGGTCGACGGTGCTCGGTTCCAGATCGAGAGGACCACCTCCGGCAGCGTCCCGCGCTCCTTGGCGAAGCGCTCGGACAGGTAGCGGAAGAAGATCCAGTTGCCGTAGATCCCGAGGTTGGAGGCGTAGGAGTTGTCCAGCGGCTTGCGCTGGTCCTCGAGCTGGCCGTAGCCGAGGTACTGCCGGTTGTCGTTGATGCTGTCGTAGACCTCGTCCTCGACCCAGGTCGCGGTCGACTCCATCATCCAGCGGTCCTCGCCGGCGTCGTAGGCGAACTGGACCGCGTGGAAATATTCGTGAGCGGCGGTCACCCGGAGGTTCTCGGTGGGCGTGTTGTAGGACCCGTACTCGCTGGTGGCGTAGTCGTTGTCCAGGACGCAGTAGGCCGTCGCGGCGGTCTTGGAGACCTTCGTCTCGGGCGCGCAGTAGCCGTAGTAGCCCTCGTCGTAGAGGTTCTCCAGGTAGATGTCGACCTTGCCCGGGGTGACCGACTTGTCGGCCGCGGGCTTGCGGTAGCCCGCCTGGACGTAGAGGTTGTGCACCTTCGTGACCACGTCACGGACCTGGGTCGCGTACGCCGTCGAGGCACGGTCGCCGCCCTTGCCCGGCGTGTAGTGGACGCAGACCACGTCGCTGCAGGTCTGGGTCGCGGTGCGGGGGCGGGCGAGCAGCTCACGCGCGGCCGCCTTGTTGGAGCCGTCCAGGGCATCCTTGGCGTTCCACAGGTCGGCCAGCGCGATGGTCGCGTCTGGCCGGCCGGCGATGTGCCGCCCGGGCACGACCTGGCGGGCACCGCGCACCGACTGGTTGCGTTTGACCTTCTTGGCCGCGGCGAGCGCCTCCCGGGCCACCTTCTCCGTCACCGGCTGCTCGGCGCTGGTGTCGCCGCCGGTCCTCACCGAGGTCGCCGGCGTCGACCCGGTTGCCGGCATGGTGGCGACGAACGTCGCAACGACCATGCCCGCGATCAGGACGAGGGAGCGTTGTTTCCGGTTGATCCGGCGGGCAATGTTTCGCATGAGGTACCAGACGTTCGGGATGGCAGACCTGGGCAGTCTAAGCGCAGAGCGACGCTGTGTCCGGCGGACACGGCCTAGACCGGCACAGTGACGCGATGGAGCCTGTTGCTTCCGGTTGCGGTGGCGTACGACCTGGTCCAGGTGGCCGTGGTGTTGGAGTCCTTGCGCTCGCCGATGACGTACCAGTCCATCTGGGCGCGGGTGCGGGTCACGTCGAGGACGCAGTAGCCGTGGTCGTCGAAGTTGAGGTAGCGGACGTGGCGGTTGGCGGTCTGGATGATGCCTTCGACCGTCAGACTGGCCGTGCGGCGAGGGGCGCCGAGGATGTCCTTGAGGTTGTTCGAGGTCACCGACGTGGCCACGAACTCGACGCCGGCGGTCTTGCCGAGCGGGTAGACGGCGGAGTCGTACGGCAGGTCGCAGGCCCAACCCGAGTGGATGTCGCCGGTGACGAAGACGGTGTCGGTGATCGCGTTGTCGCGGATGTGCTCGAAGAGCTCGGTGCGGTCGGCGGTGTAGCCGTCCCACTGGTCCACGTTGTAGGCGATGCCGTTGTCGGGCAGCAGGCCGGTGACGTCGTTGACCGGCGCGATCAGGCTCTTCGGGAGCGCGCCGAAGGTGACCGGGGCGATCATCACCGGATTGCCGACGATCTTCCACCGGGCGTCGGTGAGCAGACCGTCCTTGAGCCACGCCAGCTGCTCGTCGCCGGTGATCGTGCGGTCGGGGTCGTCGACTCCGGCGAGGTCGGTGCGGGCGACCTGCTGGGAGCGGTAGGAGCGCAGGTCGAGCATGCTCAGCTCGAGCAGGTTGCCGAAGCGCAGCCGTCGGTAGATCCGGTCGTGGAGGTGGCCGTCGGTCTCCACGGTTGCCGTGCCGTCCACACGCAGCGGCATCCACTCGTCGTAGGCCTGGTTGGCGTTGGTCTTGCGGTCGATCCAGTCGTACTCGCCGGGCTCGTTGTTCTCGGCACCCAGCAGCCAGGCGTCGTTGGCCGACTCGTGGTCGTCCCAGGTGACGATCCAGGGCAGCCGGGCGTGAGCGGCGGAGAGGTCGACATCGCGCTTGTACTGCGCGTGCCGGATCCGGTAGTCGGCCAGCGTGTGCATCTCGTGGGCGGGCTCGTGCGGACGGACGTCCTCGTTGGCCATGCCGTAGCCGTACTCGCCGGGACCGTACTCGTAGAGGTAGTCGCCCAGGTGGAGGATCGCGTGCAGGTCGTCACGGGCGGCCAGGTGCCGGTAGGACGCGAACCAGCCGGCCTGCAGGTTGGAGCAGGAGACCACCCCGAAACGTACGTTCTCCGGGGTCGCGTCGGCGGCCGGAGCCGTCCGGGTACGCCCGACACGGCTGGTCTGGCCGTTGTAGGTGAAGCGGTAGAAGTACCAGCTCTCCGGGGCCAGGCCGGTGACGTCGAGCTTCACGGTGTGGTCGCGGTCGGGGCCGGTCTGCCGGGATCCCTTGGCGGTGACGCGGCCGAAGTCCGCGGTGGGCGAGACCTCCCAGCGGACCAAGACCTCCTCGCTGCTGCCGGAGCCGGGGGTCGCGTCGGCGGACGGCGTGACCCGGGTCCAGATGACCACCCGGTCCGGGAGCGGGTCGCCGGAGGCGACGCCGTGCTGGAAGTGGTTGAGCGAGCCGCCGGCGGCCTCGGCGGACTCAGCGGGCTCGGGGAGAGCGATGGCTCCGGCCGCTGCGGCGCTCGCGAGCCCGGCGGCGATGAGGGTGCGGCGGTCGATCTGCGTCTGGGTCGTGCTGCTCTGGGTCACGCTGTATGGAACGACGCAGCCGCCGGCCCTGTCATGGGCCGGCGGCTGAGTTCACGCAGTGTTTCCGGGCTGGTCCCCGGGGCGGGCTCAGAGGCTGCGTAGGACCGCCGTCACCTTGCCGAGGATCGTCGCGTGGGTGCCGTCGATCGGCTCGTACGCAGCGTTGTGCGGCAGCAGCCAGACCTTGCCGTCCTTGCGGGAGAGCGTCTTGACCGTGGCCTCGCCGTCGATCAGCGCGGCCACGATCTCGCCGTTCTCGGCGGTCGGCTGCTGGCGCACGACCACGAAGTCGCCGTCGCAGATGGCCGCGTCGACCATCGAGTCACCGGAGACCGAGAGCAGGAAGAGGTCGCCGTTGCCGACGAGCTGCTTGGGCAGCGGGAAGACGTCCTCGACGCTCTGCTGGCTCGAGGTCTCCTCGGCCAGGATCGGGCCACCGGCCGCGATCCGCCCGACCAGGGGGACCATGGCGGCGTCGGGGTTGGGGTTGACACCGGCCTCGGCCGTGAACGTCGTCTCGGGCTCCTCGCCGGACATGGCCTTGCGGTGGGCCATCACCTCGGGCAGGAAGACCTCGAGGGCGCGCGGTCGCTTCGGGTCCTTGCGGATCAGACCACGCTGCTCCAGCGCCCGGAGCTGGTGGGCGACGCTGCTGGTGCTGGTCAACCCGACCGCAGCACCGATCTCGCGCATGCTGGGCGGGTAGCCGCGCTGCTCGATGCTGTCGCGCAGGTGAGCGAGGATGCGCTGCTGACGCGGCGTGAGCCCGGTCGCGTCCGGCGGCCCGTCGGGCAGCTCGCGGACGCGGCTCTTCTTCGAACCGCCTGATCCGGTGCCTGTCTTCTGCGTGGTCATGTCACCACATTAGTCCCTCTGGCACCACGACATCAAACATTTGTTCGATCTCATGGGTGGCGCGTGTCGGCGTTCGAAAATTCTGGGCGTCGCTACTTGCGTTGTTCGAACACGTGATCTACCTTCGAACATGTGCTCGATCGAACACGTGATCGAGAGACTTGTGATCAGGAGGCCGTGAGATGAGTGCAACAGTCTATGTGCTGCCCGTAGCCGAGCCGCCCCGTCCGGTGCGGGAGGTGCGTCGCTCGACCGTGCGGCTCACTCGCCGCGGCCGCGTCGTCGTGTTCGCATTCGCGCTCGTCGTGCTCTTCGGGATCGCACTGATCGGGGCCCGGGTGGCCTTCGCGGTGGAGAACGGTGCGGACGCTGATGCCGGATTTCGTGGCCCCGCCCCCGCCGCCCACACGATGGTCGTCGGCGATGGCGACACGCTCTGGGACATCTCCTCGAAGGCCGTCGCCGGGACCGACGCCTCGATTCGGGAGATGGAGCAGACGATCAAGGAGCTCAACAGTCTCGAGTCCTCGATGCTCATGTCCGGTCAGACCCTGATCATCCCGACCGCGCCGTAGGGCGCCCCACAGATGTCCGGCTGCTCCTTCGACCCCGGCGGCCGGCAACCGGGAAAAGTGAGAGTGCTGCAGACGATGGGAAGCGTCTGCAGCACTCTCGCTGTCTCGTCAGTGGCGCCCGCGGTAGGGGCGGTCCGGCTCGGCCGGCGGCCACTGCTTGTTGCGGGTGCCGTGCCGCGGCGGCCACTCGTCGTCCGGCTCGACCGGGGAATCCTGGGGCTGCCGCTGGGTGGGCATCGCCTGGGTCGCGGCGGGGTCCTGGGTCAGTCGGGCCCTCGAGCCCGTCTGACCGTAGCCGGTCGGGGTCTGGTAGGCACCGGACTGATACTGCGGCGAGCCACCCTGCTGGGTGGGGTAGCTGTCCGTGCCGTATCCCTGCGAGCCGTACCCCGAAGTGCTCTGTGGCGTCGACGTCGGTGTCGGCGGGCTCGAGTAGTAGGGCTGCGGGGAAGGCGGAGGGCTGGTCGGCGGCAGGTAGGACGACGTGCTGTAGGCGGCCCGGCTGCCGGTGTTGCCGTAGCCCTGGTCGCTGCCGGGATAGCCGTAGGGCGACTGCGATCCGGTGTCGGTGTAGGACGGGTTCCCGGTGTCGCCGTAGGGCGGCTGACTCCCGGTGTCGGAGCTGTGCCGGCCGTAGGAGCCGGTGTCGTCGTAGCCGTAGGAACCGGCGCCGTAGTAGTCCTGCTCCGGGTAGGCCTGCTCCGTGTAGAGCTGCTGGTCGGAGTAGGTCGTGTCCGAGTAGTCCTGCTCCTCGACGTAGGCGTTGGAGTGGCTTCCGGTGTAGTCGTCGGTGGGTGGCGTGGTCGGGGAGCCGGAGAAGGCCCGCCAGGCCTTCCCGGCGAAGGTGAAGGTCAAGAAGAGGCAGGCGACTGCAACGACCGCCGCGACGGCGAGCTTCGCCCAGGCGCCGGAATCGCCTCCCCGTGCGTCGGCCCCGAAACCGACGGCGACCCACACGAGCACTCCCCAGATGACGAGGAATGCCAGTGTCGCGATCGCAGGCAAGATGAAAGGTGGCCGGGGACCGCTTCTGGGGCGCGTGCCTCTCCGCGACCCGACGCGATTTCCTCCGGAGATGTTTGTCACGGGGGCCATTCTTACTCATCCAGGCCAGTCCGGCGCCGCTGAACCGGAATCTTTCGGTGTTTGACCGGCGACACGCCGGGCGCGCGGGTAAACGCGCCGCTCGCTTGCATCGTCGTGGGGGCGGGCGTACGGTTACCACTACATCTAGTAGTTACACCGCTGTAGTTATCCACATCTAGTTCACATGAACAGGCGGATGGCCCACAGCGACGGGGGTGTTGTTCCACAGGGACTCACGCTCATATCCACAGGTTCCACAGGCTCGGGCCGCCGTTGAGACGGCCTGGATCCACAGGTCTCACGAGAGGGGCTCGACCGTGCACTGTCCGTTCTGCCGACACAGCGACACCAAGGTGCTCGACTCCCGCGTGGCCGAGGACGGTGGCCAGATCCGGCGCCGCCGGGTCTGCCAGGAGTGTGGGAAGCGGTTCACAACCGTCGAGCAGATGCAGCTGATGGTGGCCAAGCGCTCCGGCGCAGCGGAGCCGTTCAGTCGCGACAAGGCGGTGCACGGCGTACGCAAGGCGTGCAAGGGTCGGCCGGTCACCGAGGACCAGCTCGCCTGCCTCGGCCAGGAGGTCGAGCAGGCGCTGCGCAGCCAGGGGCTGGCGGAGGTTCCCAGCAACGAGGTGGGGCTGGCGATCCTCGCGCCGCTGCGTGAGCTCGACGAGGTGGCCTACCTGCGCTTCGCGAGCGTCTACCGGGCCTTCGGCTCGGCGGACGACTTCGAGCGCGAGATCCAGATGCTGCGTACGGAACGGGAAGTCAAAGACTTCGAGGCAGAACACCCGGTCGAGGCCCCGGTGGGCAGCGACTAGATCCCACGGATCACACAGACCGGCCCGGGCAGGCCGTGGGGAAGCGACCTGTCCGGGCCATCCAGCGGAAACAGATAGAACAGAGCAAGGACTCCACCATCAGCACCGACCAGCAGTACGGCACAGCGATCGATGACAACAGGGGGAACGAAATGACAGACACGGCAGCAGAGGCACAGGCATCGGCGAAGGCAGGCGCCGGGCTGAAGATCGAGCGGATCTTCAGCACCGAGGGCGTCCACCCCTACGACGAGATCACCTGGGAGCGGCGCGACGTCGTCCAGAAGAACTGGAAGACCGGCGAGACCGTCTTCGAGCAGACCGGAGTCGAGTTCCCCGACTTCTGGTCGATCAACGCCTCGACGATCGTGACGACGAAGTACTTCCGCGGCGCCATCGGCACCGACAAGCGTGAGCAGAGCCTGAAGCAGCTGATCGACCGGGTCGTGAACACCTACGTCGCCTCCGGCAAGGAGAACGACTACTTCGCCTCCGAGGCCGACGCGGACCTCTTCGGTCGCGAGCTCACCTGGCTGCTGGTCAACCAGCACTTCGCCTTCAACTCGCCGGTCTGGTTCAACGTCGGCACCGAGTCCCCCCAGCAGGTCTCGGCCTGCTTCATCCTCTCGGTCGACGACTCCATGGACTCGATCCTGAACTGGTACAAGGAGGAGGGCCTGATCTTCAAGGGCGGCTCCGGTGCCGGTCTCAACCTCTCCCGCATCCGCTCCTCCAAGGAGCTGCTGAAGTCCTCCGGCGGCACCGCCTCCGGTCCGGTCTCCTTCATGCGCGGCGCCGACGCGTCCGCGGGCACCATCAAGTCCGGTGGCGCCACCCGCCGCGCGGCGAAGATGGTCGTGCTCGACGTCGACCACCCCGACATCGAGGAGTTCGTCGAGACCAAGGCGCGCGAGGAGGACAAGATCCGCGCGCTGCGCGACGCCGGCTTCGACATGGACCTGGGCGGCAAGGACATCTCGTCCGTGCAGTACCAGAACGCCAACAACTCCGTGCGCGTCTCCGACGAGTTCATGCGCGCTGTCGAGGAGGGCAAGAAGTTCGGCCTCCGGGCGCGTACCACCGGTGAGATCATCGAGGAGATCGACGCCCGCGAGCTGTTCCGCAAGATCTCGATCGCCGCGTGGGAGTGTGCCGACCCGGGTCTGCAGTACGACGACACGATCAACGACTGGCACACCAACCCGGAGACGGGCCGGATCACCGGCTCCAACCCGTGCTCGGAGTACATGTCGCTGGACAACTCCTCCTGCAACCTGGCGTCGCTGAACCTGCTGAAGTTCCTCAAGGACGACGACACCTTCGACGCCGTGCGCTTCCAGCAGGCCTGCGAGGTCGTCTTCACCGCGATGGACATCTCCATCTGCTTCGCCGACTTCCCGACCGAGGCGATCGGCGAGACCACCCGCGACTACCGCCAGCTCGGCATCGGCTACGCCAACCTCGGCGCGCTGCTGATGGCGATGGGTCTGGGCTACGACTCCGAGGGTGGCCGCACGATGGCCGCCGCCATCACCTCGCTGATGACCGGTGCCGGCTACAAGCGCTCGGCCGAGCTGGCCGCCGTCGTCGGGCCGTACGCCGGTTACGCCCGCAACGCCGAGGCCCACCAGCGGGTCATGCGCAAGCACCAGGCCGCCAACGACGCGGTCCGCTCGATCAACCCGGTCGACCGCAACATCATCGACGCCGCGACCCGCGTGTGGTCCGACGTCGTCGAGCTCGGCAAGGTCAACGGCTTCCGCAACGCGCAGGCCTCGCTGCTCGCGCCGACCGGCACCATCGGCTTCATGATGGACTGCGACACCACCGGCATCGAGCCCGACTTCTCGCTGGTCAAGTTCAAGAAGCTCGTCGGCGGCGGCTCGATGCAGATCGTCAACCAGGTGATCCCGCGTGCGCTGAAGAAGATGGGCTACCAGCCCGAGCAGATCGAGGCGATCGTCGCCTACATCGGCGAGCACGGCCACGTCATCGACGCCCCCGGTCTGCGCCAGGAGCACTACGAGGTCTTCGACACCGCGATGGGCAAGCGCGCGCTGCAGCCGATGGGCCACGTACGCATGATGGCGGCCACCCAGCCGTTCCTCTCCGGTGCGATCTCCAAGACCGTCAACCTGCCCGAGACCGCGACGGTCGAGGAGATCGAGCAGGTCTACATGGAGTCGTGGAAGCTTGGCCTGAAGGCCACCGCGATCTACCGCGACAACTGCAAGGTCGGTCAGCCTCTGGCCGACGGCAAGTCGGAGAACGCCAAGAAGGACCAGGGTCTCTCCACGGTTGCCGCCGAGGTCGCTGCCGAGGCCGAGGTCGCGCCCGAGGTCGTCGAGAAGATCATCGAGAAGATCGTCTACGCGCCGACCCGCAAGCGCCTGCCGAAGTCCCGCGTCTCGCGCACCACCTCCTTCACCGTCGGTGGCGCCGAGGGCTACATGACCTCCGGTGCCCACGCCGACGGCGAGCTCGGAGAGGTCTTCCTCAAGCTCGGCAAGCAGGGCTCGACCCTGGCCGGTGTCATGGACGCCTTCTCCATCGCGGTCTCCGTCGGCCTTCAGTACGGCGTGCCCCTGGAGACCTACGTCTCCAAGTTCACCAACCTGAAGTTCGAGCCCGCCGGCCTGACCGACGACCCGGACGTACGCATGGCGCAGTCGCTCATGGACTACGTCTTCCGCCGGCTGGCGCTGGACTACATGTCCTTCGAGGACCGCTCGGCTCTCGGCATCTACTCCGCCGACGAGCGCCAGCGCTACCTCGAGACCGGCTCCTACGAGCAGCTCGGCAACGGCACCACCGCCGCCGAGCTCGTCCAGAAGCCGGCTCCGGCCCCGAAGGCCGCTCCTGTCGTCGAGCCGGTCGAGGCCGAGATCGAGGAGGAGGCCGAGGTCGTCGAGGAGGCGCCCAAGGCGACCGCTCACACCACCACCGAGCTGCTCGAGTCGATCAGCGGCATGGCCATCGACAGTCCGCTCTGCTTCACCTGCGGCACCAAGATGCGCCCCGCCGGCTCCTGCTACGTCTGCGAGGGCTGCGGCTCGACCTCCGGTTGCAGCTGAGTCGTGAGTGAGTAGTTCCGGTCCCGCACCCGCGCAAGGGTGCGGGACCGGACTCGTTTCAGGGTCGACGTGGGAGTCTCGGTGTTACTGGGTGACCTCAGGACTCCCATGTCTCTTGGATAGCCTGCGGGTCGTGAGCGAAGCGGATCTGGCTGAGGTGATGGCGCTCGAGTGTGAGCTGCAGACGGCCGCGATTCGTGCCGATCCAGCGCGGCTCAGGGACCTTCTCGCGCCAGACTTCGAGGAGGTCGGTTCCTCGGGACGCCTGTGGGACTTGGCGTCGATTCTGGACATGCTTGCATCCGAGGATGAGGAGACTCCTGACATCGAGGTGCACGGACTCACCGGGCGTGTGCTCGCGGACGACGTGATGATCCTGCGGTGGCGATCGGTCCGTGGCGAGCGCACGGTTCACCGAACCTCCCTCTGGCAACGCCGCCCGGGAGGTTGGCGCCTGGTGCATCACCAAGGAACTCCAGCCGCGTAGCGCTGCCGAGACCATACGGTTGCCAGGTGAGTTCAGAGGAGACCGAGGACCTGTATACCGGGACCGACTTCTACTGTGACGTCGCGATTCCGCACACCGACCGTCTCGAGGTGGTGCATGAGGACGAGTGGGTGCTGGCGTTCCATCACACCCGGCCGTATTGGGTGATCCATGTTGTAGTCGTGCCCAAGCGTCACATCGCATCGTTGACGTCTGTCAGTGCTGCCGACGAGGCGGATGTGCGGGCACTGCTCTCGATCGTTCGGGAGATTGCCCGGGACGTGGAGGCGAGTCATGGTGCTGCTGCCGTCCTCACGAACCTGGGCGCATACCAGGATTCCAAGCACCTCCACGTCCACATCCACAGCGGCAGGCGCCTGGATCAGGGGTGACGTGGGAGTCTCGGTGTCACTGGGTGACCTCAGGACTCCCACGTTGGGAGGTCACACCCCTCGCCGCAGGGGATCGGATCACCTTTCCACCCATTCGCCTTCAGGATCTGGGCGATCCTGGCTGCGGTTCGACACGACGTACCGAATATCTGATGCCAGCGGAGGCGGGCGGTGGCCCGACCGCCGAGGGCCAGGTCGTCGAGATCCCGGTCGGCGTCGCGACCCTGGGCGCTCCACGACTCGTGGTTGAGTCGGCCGTCAAGCTCGACGACGAGGTCGTACGCGTCGTACTCGACGTCGCGGAACTCCTTGCCGGTCGGCGTCTGTCTTTGGCTCTGGCGGGTGCCTGTCGGGAGGCCGTGGGCGCGCTCGACTCGGGTGAGGTAGGCGTGCTCGAGGACCGAGCACGTGCCGGCATCCACGTCGGTGAGCAGGTCGCTGATGAAGGCGCGGCGGGGGAGTCGTGGGTGGCGCTTCAATGCGGTGCGTACGGCATCGGTGGTCACGCCGCAGCGGCCGATGGTGTCGGTGAGCAGGCCGATCACTTCGATCTTGGAGGTGGCGTTCCTCGCTTGGAGGAGGGCGTTGTCCTCGAGCTTGAGGCGGGGCGGTCGGTCGGCGGCGAAGGTCTGCCGGGAGAGACCGACCACGCGGTGGATGACGACGCCGGACGGTGGGTCGAGGCGGCGGGCGTGGTCGATCGCCACATGGATGGGTGCGTGGACTTCATCGGTGCGCTTCGGCTCCAGAACGGATGGGCCGCACAGCGCTGCGGGTTCGGCGTAGAGCACCGCCGCCCAGGCGCGCTGAGACCAGGTGAGCGGGCCGGTGTGGGTGACGTAGACACCGCGATGGACCGCCTGCATCTCGCGCCGCCTGATCGCGCGACGGATGTCGTTCGGGGTGTAGCCGCCGAAGGTGAGCTGTGCTCGGCTGGCCACGCCGTCCTGCAGCTCCAGCTCGCGCGCGACCCAGGCTCGCCGCGCTTGCAGGTCGCGCCGTGGCGAGCTCCGGATCGGCGAGCGCGGTCACGAGCCCTCCTGGGTTCCTGTCGACGGCAACGGCGTCGGACGAATTGGTGGTCGCTGGGCACGATAGGCGTGACCTCCGACAGTCAGTGACCGAGGAAGCGAGCCAGCCAGGTGCCGTTGGGGTCCTTGGGGTCGGCGGAGTGGCCGGGGCACCACTGGCCGGTGGGTACGGAGGCCTTGACGGTGGCGACGTGGCGGCCGCAGCCGGCCCACGTGGTCTTCTTGCACTTCTTGCAGCGGACGGGGCGACACATTGTTCGGTTCCTGCTTCTGTGGATCTGGTCGATGATCAGGCGGGAGGTTCGCCGGCGTCGAGGGCGTCGACGAACTCGCAGAACGCGTCGAAGGCTCGCGCGCCATGGATGGTGGCGGGGCCGCCGTGCATGAGGAAGGTGACGCCGATGGCCTCGGCTGCCTCCTGGGGGCTCGCCCCGGCGCGAGCAGCGGCCTGTCCGTGGGAGGCGATGCAGCCGTCGCAGCCCTCGACTACTCCGATCGCGAAGGCGATCAGCTCCTTGGTCTTGCGGTCGAGAGCGCCGTCGGCGAAGGCCGCCTTGGAGAGCCCGCCCCAGCCCGCGTAGACGTCGGGGATGGCGCGGCGCAGCTCCTGGTGGAGTGGCCCGAGCTCGCGCAGGACGCTCTTGCCGTGGGGTGAGGCCTGGTCGGTCGTGGTGGTCATGGGTGGCTCCCTTCGGTCGCCGGTCGACGTAACCCCCCGGGGGGTTACGTCGGCGACGGTAGCATAACCCCCCGGGGGGTTATAGAATCGCCGGGATGCCAGTGGCTTTCCGGCGCGCTGGCGGCACCCGAGGAAAGAAGAAGGACTCTGATGCAGCTCGAGCCTGACGAGATCAAGGCCGTCATCACCCGACTCAAGCGGGCCAACGGACACCTCGCGTCCGTGATCCGGATGCTCGAGGAGGGCTCGGAGTGCGAGGACGCGCTGACCCAGCTCGCGGCGGTCAACAAGGCGGTCAGCCGAGGTGGCTATGCGCTGGTCGCCACCGGGCTGGAGAAGTGCCTCGCCGAGGGTGGTCGCGACAGTGTCGACACCAAGAAGATGGAGAAGCTCTTTCTCGCTCTTGCCTGAACGCCGGGCCGATCACTGTCCACAGGCGAGCTTCGGGACGGGGTTATCCACATGCCGGTGATAGGCGCTGGCGGGGCCTATGGATCCGGGGTCTGCTGGGGCCATGCCCAAACGAAAGAAGCGTGAGAAGTCACCTCGTCCACCGAACAGGTCCGGGGATCCGCGGCGGCGGTCGTTCGTCGAGAAGGTCGTCGACAGTCCCTATTGGCCGGCGATGTTCGCGGTGAACGATGCCGAGGCTCGCGGGGACGTGAAGTCGGCCCTGGAGATCATTCACACGACCAGCGCCCAGCTCGCCAAGGAGCAGTTCTGGCATCCGTCGCGTGTCGAGCGGCTGGAACAGCTGCGGCTGCTCGAGGCGCTGATGCCGAGGTGGGCGCACTCGCGATGGATCCTCGCGCAGGCGATGCAGGGGACCCATGCGCGCAACCAGTGGCGGATGTCGAAGGCGATCCGTGTCGCCCTGGACGTCCGTGGCGGCCCCGATCCCGGACGTGACCGGGAGGACGAACGGATCCAGATCCTGGATCGTGACTGGGTCTATCGCCAGACCTTCCTCTACGAGCTCGGCGGGCTCGAGGCGTTCCTGCGCCACAACGCTTCAGGCGACCTCATCGCCGGCGCCGACCGGATCTGGGAGTGGGTGCGGGCACCGATGCGTGGCGTGCGGCTGCGGGGGCGGACGCCACGCCACCTGCTCTGGGAGGATCCGAGGACCGGGGAGCAGGTGACAACGATCAACATCGGTGCCGGTCTGCTCGTCGACGACGGGGCGTGCGTGATCGGCCGGATCGTGCCGATCGACGAGGGTCTGATGTTCGAGACGGCCCCGCTGCGGGTGCCTGAGGAAGTGGCGTACGCCGTCGCGGATGAGCCGGAGCGGTGGGTCGACGCGCTGCGTGACAGGACCGGGACGCCGGATCGCGAGCCGGGAGAGATCTGGACCCACCGCGGGCTGCGCGACTACGGCTTGCTCACCGACGTTCCGTACGGACTGGTCAATCTCGCCATGGACGCGGGTCTGCACGCGTTCAGGAATCCCGATGACGAGGAGCTGGACGAGCTGGACGAGCTGTTCAACCATCCGGCCGACTATCCCGCGTGTCTGGCCGCCTGGCTGGTGCGACCGGAGACGATCACGGCGCTCGGCGCGGGCGTGCCGCTCGAGGGTCTCGCCGCGCTCGGCGGGTTTGCTGAATTCGTCCATGAGCCGGCCGCGAGCCTCATCCGCGACCTGGCCGATCACCACGAGGAGGTCGCCTGACACTCCGCGAGGTCTCTCGCTCCGGCCTGGAGTTTGGCTTAGTTTGATTCCAGTCGAGACCGTGGGGGTCGCAATGGCAACACCGCAGGCGACGTCGGAGGCCGAGCCTCAGTTGAGCCGGCGCCGGATCAATCTCATCTTCGGCACCGTGCTCCTCGGCATGCTGCTCGCGGCGCTCGACCAGACGATCGTGTCGACCGCGCTGCCGACGATCGTGGCCGACGTCGGAGGTGCCGGCCACCTGTCGTGGGTGGTGTCGTCCTACCTTCTGGCCGAGACGGTCGCGACCGTGCTCGCCGGCAAGTTCGGTGACCTCTTCGGACGCAAGCTGATGCTGCAGGTCTCCGCCGGGCTCTTCATCCTCGCCTCGGCCGCGTGCGGGTTCGCGACAGACATGGCCTGGTTGATCGGCGCGCGAGCCGTGCAGGGCATCGGTGCCGGTGGCCTGATGGTGACCGCTACGGCGCTGATCGGCGACATCATCCCGCTGCGCGATCGCGGGAAGTACCAGGGCGCCCTCGGGGCGGTCTTCGGTGCCACCACCGTCCTCGGGCCGCTCCTCGGTGGTCTCTTCACCGACCACCTCTCCTGGCGTTGGGCGTTCTACATCAACCTGCCGCTCGGCATCGCCGTGATCGCGATCGCCAGCCTGACGCTGCCGCAGATCGCCCGCGGCAAGCGACCCTCGATCGACTACCTCGGCATCCTCTTCGTCGGCCTCGGCGCCTCGATGCTGACGCTGGCCGTCAGCTGGGGCGGGACCGAGTACGCCTGGGGATCGGCGACCATCATCGGCCTGTTCATCGGCTCGGCGATCGCCTTCGCGATATTCGTCTGGGTGGAGTCGCGGGCGGTCTCTCCGATCCTGCCCCTGCGGCTGTTCCGGGACCGGGTGTTCACCGTCAGCGTCGTGCTCTCGTTCATCGTCGGCTTCGCGATGCTCGGCGCGATGACCTACCTGCCGACCTACATGCAGTACGTCCACGGCGTCTCCGCGACGTCGTCCGGGATCCGCACCCTGCCGATGGTCGTCGGTCTGCTGGTCACGTCGACGGTGGCGGGTTCGATCGTGGGCCGGACGGGCCGCTACAAGATCTTCCCGGTCGCCGGTGCACTGATCATGGCGCTGGGGCTCTATCTGCTCTCGACCATGGATGCCGACACCAGCACCCTGATGATGTCGCTGTTCCTGCTGATCATGGGCATGGGTGTCGGCCTGAGCATGCAGATCCTGACGATCATCGTGCAGAACACCGCGGCCTACGAGGATCTCGGCGTCGCGACTTCGGGCGTGACCTTCTTCCGGACGATGGGCAGCTCGTTCGGCGCCTCGATCATGGGCACCGTCTACGCCAACGGGCTCGCCGACCGGCTCCCCGCCGCGCTCGCCACAGCCGGAGTCTCCCCGGACGAGGTCGCGACACCAACCCTCCTGCACGCGCTGCCCGAGGCCCAGAGCGCGCCGATCATCACCGCCTACGCGGAGACGCTGCACGTCGTCTTCCTCGCCGCGGTCCCCGTCGCCGGGCTCGCGTTCCTGGTCGCGCTCCTCCTCAAGGAAGTGCCCCTGCGCGACACCTCGAGGGCGGCCGCGACCGACCCGGGCGACGGCTTCGCCATGCCCAACTCCGCCGACAGCGCCATGCGCCTCGACGCCGCCGTCGCCCAGCTCGTCCGCCGCCAGCCGCCGGAGACCTTCACCATGATCCGGGAGTCGGCGGTCGACCTCGACGCCGCCACCGCGTGGTGCGTACGCCAGATCGGCATCCGCGAGTGGGTCGGCGGTGAGACCTCGCTGGTCGCGATCGGCCACCGCCTCGGGATGCCGGGCGCGGTGCTGGCGCCGGCGTTCGCCACCGCGGCGGCGGAGGGCTACCTCTACGGCGACGAGACGGCGTACGCACTGACGGAGGCGGGGAGGGAGGAGCTCGGCAAGCTGGTCGCGGCGTTCAAGCAGTGGCTGGTCACCGAGCTCTCCGACTGGGGCGCCGACGACGCCAAGCTCGATGAGGCGCTCGCTGTGCTCTCCCGCAAGATCGTCGAGGGCGAGCAGGACGTGCGGAGCCCGGTCGCGGCGGCCGTATAGGGCTTTTTACGTGCGGCATGTTTGAAATGGGCGAAAGCGGGTAGGACGAAGGCATGAGTGACGACGACATGCACGTCAATCCCGACGATCTCAGGTCCATCAAGAGCACGCTCGACACCGCCGGCGGAGACCTCTTCAAGCAGGCCAAGCCGCTGCAGAAGACCCCTGACGTCGGGGAGTCGTCCTCCGAGGTCGCGACCGCGCTCGCGTCGCTGGCGGCGGCCGTCGGAGGGATGGCGGAAGGCCTCGGGAAACTCAGCGACGGCGTACAGAACGCTCTCGACCATGCGACCACGACCGATGACGCGACCGGCGACGCGGGCCGGCGCCACGAGCAGAGGGTGAAGGGCAACTGATGCCGGAGGCGATGGACACGAAGGTCTACGGCGACGCGTCGGAGGCGCAGACTGCGGCGGACGCGTGTACGACCGCCAAGGACGAGGTCGGTGAGGCCCTCGCCGACCTCGGCAAAGCGATCAAGACCGCCGGCTCGTGGAAGGGCCAGGCCGGCGCCGCCTTCGAGTCGAAGGCGGAGAGGCGCAAGAGCGACCTGCGTCAGCTCGAGTCGCGCATCGAGGCCATGGGCAAGGGCCTCTCGACCTTCTCGGGTGACCTGAAGGCGGTCGAGACCAAGATGTCGACGATCCGCACCGAGGCGAGTGGGGCGGGACTAGCGGTCAGCGGCACCATGATCTCGCCGCCGACAGAGCCGGGCGATGACGCCTCCGAAGGCGACGTCAACGCCCACAACACCAAGGTCGAGAAGTGGAACGATCTGGTCAGCCGGGTCGAGACGGCTCGCAAGGACGAGGACAACGCCCACGAGGACCTCGGCAAGGCGATCTCGAAGTCGACCGGCGACGGCTGGATCGAGGACCGCCTGGAAGACCTGGGCCTGCTGCCGAAGGACTTCTCCGACGGCATGCAGATCGGTGCGTACGCCCTGGGGCTGGCCGGTCTGGGAGCCGGCGCCGGCGTCGACTGGATGGTGAAGAGTCGTTACGGCACGTTCCAGCCGCGGGTGAACGGCCGGTTCGCCAGCCCGTCGAGCCTGACGAAGCTGGAGCGCGCCGCGAAGGTGCTCAACGACAAGAACTGGCACGCGAAGGCCAACCAGGCAGCCGTACGCGGCAAGTGGCTGACCGCGGGCAAGTGGGCGACCCGGGCCGGCTGGGTGGTCACGGCCGGCACCTCGGCGTGGGAGCAGTGGCAGAAGGACGCCGATGACCCGTCGCTGTCGACGACGGAGCGGGTGAGCCGGACGGTGAGCACCTCCGCGATCACGACCGCGGGCGCCGCGGGCGGGGCCTGGGCCGGCGCTCAGGCCGGTGCCGCGATCGGCAGCATCTTCCCCGGCCCTGGCACGGTCATCGGCGGTGTCGTGGGTGGTGTGATCGGTGGTGCGATCGGCTCAGGGCTGGCCGGCAAGGCGGCCGACTTCGTGGTCGACGAAGCGGGCGAGCTCGGTGAGGCAGTGGTCGACGGGGTCAGCGACTTCGCGGAGGGCGCCGGCGAGGTAGCCTCCGATGTCGGCGACGCCATCACCTTCTGGGACTAGGACCGCAATGATCTGGGCCGCACTCATCCTCGCCGCCGGCGTCATCGGCGCCGGGGTCAGCATCTGGCAACATCTCGGGCTCTCCGCTCGTGCCCGTTCCTGGGCGACCGCGTGGAACCGGGGCGGTGTCGGCGAGGACGTCGTGCTCATCCATCTGCCCTGCATCTCCGCGCTGGCCATCACCGGCTCGACCGCGTTCGGCCTGGTGCCGGAGCAGACCGCGGCATGGACGATCATCGGTGGGCTCTTCCTGCTCACCTGCCTCGTCTACCCGCTGCTGGTCATCGTGCCCACCCCGCCGTTCATCAAGCCGAAGTGGTATCGCGAGTCGCGCCCGAAGAAGAAGCGCACCGCGGGAAAGAAGTGACCTTGTCTGATCACCGGACGACCCTGACCCTCCCGGCAGGCTGGGAGAGTGTCGAGCCGCCCGCGGGCGTACGCTTCCTGGCGCTCGCGCCGGAGAGCGGGACCTTCCGCTCCAACCTCACGGTGACCGCCCAGACCAACGGCGACCTGGGGTTCCGCGACTGGCAGGTCGGCTCCGAGATGGCGTTCACCGAGATGATGCCGGGCTACACGCCGATCGACCTCGAGCGCCTCACGATCGCCGGGCAGGAGGCGGGGCGGCGGCTGGCGATGTATGACGGGCCGGGCGGCTCCGCGCTGACCATGGAGCAGTGGTTCGTGGCGATCGACGGAGTCGGCCACACCCTGACCGCTACCGTGCTGACCAGCGACTATGCGACCTGGGCTGCCCAGATCGACGCCGCTGCCTCGACCTGGAGCCCGGCATGAGCGCCGCGGCGACGGAGGTCGTCTGGATCCTCGCCGGCCCCGGGGGACGCCTCGAGCACCGCGCCGCGGTCGGCCCCTCGGGCATCCACCTCGAGCTCGGCGTCGACGGCACCCGTACGCAGCCCCTCGAAGCCCCGCGCGGTCACCTCGTCCCGAGCCTGGTGCGCACCCTGAAGATCCGCCCGGTCAAGGGCGCGGCCGGGTCGGTGCGCCCGTTCCCGACGGCCCGGATGGCCGAGCTCCTGGGCGAGGACCAGGAAGCTCGCGACGTGGTTCTCGCAGAACTCGGCGCGCGCACCGCCTGGGCGATCACGGTCGGCCCGTGGCAACTCGCCGGGATCAACGGTCCCGACGGTGTCCATCTCGCCCTGGAGGACCGGCTCACCCCGCTGACCAACACCGCGTTCTACCGGCTGCTGTGCCAGCAGCTCGGCGCCTACTGATGCCGAACAGGCCGCACTACTGAGCCGATGAGGAAGCTCCAGATGTGCTCGATGATCGCCGCCCTCGTGGCCGCGCTGAGCGGTTGCGGGTCGGCCGTGCCCGACTTCGAAGACGGAGGCGAGCCGCCGGACCCGAGCCCGTCGGCGGCCGCTCCGGCGGTCGACTTCTCGGCGGACATCGCGGTCGACCCGGACTCGGTCACGGTGACCTACACGGTCACCAACAACGAGTCGACGGACGTCTTCGTCGCCGACCGTACGCTGGTGCCGTCGGGGGCGGGGACGAAGCTGTCGACCGCCCCCTATGTCACCACCGAGAACGGCGAGGACGGACCGGTCCTGGTGCTGTCCCACCGGGCGTTCCCGTGGCCGCCGGGCATCAACCTGGCCGTCGCGCCCACCGGTGGCGGTCAGCTGCTCGCCCCGGGCGAGACGGTGACGGTCGAGACCGGCATCGACCTCCCGGCGACCCGCAACCAGCCGTTCGGCGACGATCTGGGCCACGGGACGATCACGCTGCCCGAGGACCCGGTGGCCGTACGTTTCTGCCTCGGCGTCACCGCCTCGCCGATCCCGCCCGCGCTGCAGACGCAGGACGCGGGAGAGGGGGCGCTCACCTTCGCGCACGGCAACGCCGCCCACGAGGCGCAGCACCTGTTCTGCAGCCGGACCGAGCCGCTGGCTACCGATCCCGCTCGAGGGTGAGGGCGGCGAAGTCGGCGCCGAGGATCTGGAAGGCGTCGACGAGGAGCCCGGCGACGCGGGCCGCCTCGGACCGGGGGACGGTGCGCCAGTAGTGCGCCACGGCCGGAGCAGGGGCGATCGGGTCGGTCTCGTCAGGGGTCAGCCAGCCGGCCGAGCGAAGCGCCTCGTGCTGCTCGGTGGAGGCCTCCCAGGAGCCGCCGACGTGCTGCGTACCCGCGAACTCGGCGTAGAGCACCTCGTCCACGCACAGCACCTGACCCCAGCGAGACGGCGCGGCCGACCGTGACGACTTCGCCCTGAGCCGGGCCAGGAAGCCGGTCGGCGCCGGCGCTGGCGGCGAGGGCTCGCCGATGATCACGAACTCCTGCTGGCCGAGGCCGGCGAGCTCGGAGGTGATCCGTTCCTGCCACTGCGTTGCGTCCACCGGTCCATCCAACCAGGGCCGGCGAGCAGCGTTACCGGTGCGTTCACACCCAAGGGGTTGTCGCGCGATCGTGGCGCTGGTTGCATCTAGGCACCCCCTTCCCCCCACAAACAAGGGACCCCACATGACTCTCGGGAAACGACTCACGCGCAAGCTCGCCCTCGCGCTTCCGCTCGCCGCACTGCTCTCCCTCGTTCCGGCGGCCGCCTGGGCAGCCCCGCCCCCGGCGCTGCCGGCCTCGGCCCCGGAGGGCGACCGCACCTGGCAGCCGGCGCTCGACTTCGACACCGACGGCTGTTACAGCACACCGGCGATCGGTCCGGACGGCACGCTCAACGGCGGCCTGGCGATGGGCGGCACGGTCAACGGCCAGTGCCGCGACCTCTCCGACCTGCAGAGCACCAACGTCTACTCCCGCTCGAAGTGCAACAACGGCTGGTGTGCGTACCTCTACGGCTATTACTTCGAGAAGGACCAGGTCTCGTGGGGCCCGGGCTCGGCCGGCCACCGGCACGACTGGGAGCACATCATCGTGTGGGTGCAGGACGGTCACGCGCGCTACATGTCCGTCTCCCAGCACTCCGGCTACCAGATCAAGCCCGAGGCGGAGCTGCAGTTCGAAGGCGGTACGCACCCCAAGGCCGTCTATCACAAGGACGGCGGCAGCACCCACTGCTTCCGCTTCCCCAAGACCGGTGGTGGGGACGAGCCGCCCGAGAACCACGAGGGTGTCTGGCAGGTCAAGGGCCTGGTCGGCTGGGACAACTACCCGGCGGGCATCCGCGACCGTCTCGTCGCGGCCGACTTCGGCGCCGCCACCTTCAAGCTCACCGATGCGCGCTTCGGCGACGCACTGGCGAACGGGAAGCCGGCCGGGGTCTCCCTCGACCCCTACGCCTGAGCCGGCCAGCCTCCCGTTCGCGCAGGTCAGGTGGCCTGTGCGAAGTCGAACAGCGCGATCGGGGCCGAGGTCGGCTCGTCCGAGCCGCCCTCCGGCTCGACGGTGATCCCGGCCGCGCTCGCGTCCCCGGCGTCACCCTCGAGGACGACGGTCTGGTCGCTGCCGGCGGGCATCAGGCCGGCGGGGACCATGACGTCGTCGTGCTGGAGCCAGAGCTCGTAGACCTTGCCGTCGGGCGCGGCCGGCATGTCGGAGGTGACCAGCACCGCCCTGTTCTCCGAGACCGAGCGGACCACCCGGGCCCGGGCGTCGCCGGGAAGGTCGACGGCCACGGTCGTGGCGTCCTTCGCGCTCAGCACCCGCTCCGCGGTCGTCATGGTCTGGCTGGAGTCGTCGTCGCGGATCAGCTCGACGGCGGCGACCGTGCCGGTGCCGACGACGGCCAGCACCGCGGCCGCGGCGGCGAACGTACGCCACCCGAACCGGCGACGGCCGGACGATGCGTCCGAGGTCTCGGGAACCTCGTTCGCCCTGTGCTTCGGCGCGGTCTCGGGCGGGAGCGGCCGGATCTCCTTGATGCCGGCGAGCAGACGGTCGCGCAGCTCCGGGGGAGGAGCGGTGTCGGTCAGGCCGCCGAGCATCCAGGTGCTGTCGCGCAGGCTGGCCACCTCGTCGCGGCAGTCCGCGCAGACGGCGAGATGCTCCTCGAACCGGGCGCGCTCGATGTCGTCGAGAGCGTCGACGGCGTAGGCGCCGGAGAGGGCGTGAATGTCGTGCGCGGTCATCGGCTCACTCCCATCGCGTCGCGCAACCGGATCAATCCGTCCCGGATACGGGTCTTTGCAGTGCCTATCGGCAGGTCCAGCATGGCGGCGACCTCAGTGTGGGTGTAACCACCGAAGTACGCCAGCTGCAGGGCTTCACGCTGAACTGCTGTCAGCGTCTCGAGGGCGGCATGGACGCGGTGAGCCTCCAAGGAGGTCTCCACGGCCTCGGCCGTCGTGTCATGGGGCGGGGTCTGGGTGGTGCCGTGGTAGGCCGTGTCGTTGCGGCCGGCGGACTCCGCGGATCGGACCCGGTCGACGGCACGACGATGGGCCAGCGTCAGCAGCCACGAATGGGCGCTGCCGAGGTTCTCGTCGTACCGGCTGGCCGTACGCCACACCTGGAGGTACGTCTCCTGGGTGACCTCCTCCGCCTGAGCCGGGTCACGCACGACCCGCAGGACGAGTCCGTGCACACGGGCGGCGGTCGCGTCATAGAGGCTGGCGAAGGCGGCCTCGTCGCCTCGGGCGACGCGACGGAGGAGCTCGGCGAGCCCCGGGGACCCGGCCCCCTCCGGCGACGAGTCGCCGGAGGGGACTGAGCTGAGCGGTCTCATGTGTCGATCCTCGCGGATATCCGGTCCGATGTCCCGATCAGGGCATCAGGACGGTGTCGACGACGTACACCGTGGCGTTGGCGGTCGGGATGTTGCCGCACAGAACCTTGGCGTTCTCCTTGCCCACGGTGAACTCCTCGCCCTCGCCCTCGACGGTGATCATGTCGCCGGCCAGGGTCTCGTGCTCACCGGCGATCTCGTCCGGGCCGAGCTGACCGGCCACCACGTGGTGGGTGAGGACCTTGGTCAGCGTCTCCTTGTCGGCCAGCACGGCGTCGAGGTCGGCCTTCGGGATCTTCGCGAAGGCGTCGTCGGTCGGGGCGAAGACGGTCAGCGCGTCGGCGCTGTTGAGGGTGTCGACGAGCTCGGCCTGGCCGACGGCCGAGACCAGCGTCTTGAGCAGCGGGTTGGCGCTCGCCGCGGAGGCGACCGGAGCGGTCGACATGCCGTTGAACGAGCCGGCGCCGTCGGCGGGGATCAGCTTGCAGCCCTCGCCGAAGGTCTGGGCACCTGCCTCCATGTCCTCCTCAGGCGCGGCCTCGGACGACTCGGAGGTGCTGGACCCGCCTTCGCTACCGGACGCGGTGTCCTCCGAACCACATGCCGAGAGACCGAGACCCAGCAGGAGCGCCATGGACGCGGCGACGCTGCCGGTGCGGGTGATCGTGTTGAGCTTCATTGGGAGAGCCTTTCGAGGGTTGGTCTCTTGCTGTCATGAGGGCTTCGGCACGGTGGCCGGTTCGGATTTCGTCTTTTTTCATTCGGTGACGGTGACGACGATTTCCTGGATGCCGCTCGATCCGTCCGGGAACGGGGTGGCCCGGTCGGTGCTCTGCACGTTGCCGTCGCGATCGGTGACCCGCACCGCCAGCTGATGGCTGCCGGGCTGGGCGTCCCAGGGCAGGAACCACTGGCGCCAGTAGTCGATCCCGGCGTCCGGGCCGAGCTCGGCCGGCTGCCAGCGGCCGCCGTCGATGCGTACGTCGATCCGGTCGACGCCATGGTGCTGGGCCCAGGCGACGCCGCCGATCACGGTGCGGCCGGCGGGGATGTTGCTCAGCGGGCGGGGTGTGTCGATCCGGCTGGACAGCTTGATCGGGGCATCGATGGCCCAGTCGCGGTCGGTCCAGTAGGCCGTCGCTTCGTCATAGCGGGTCAGGGTGAGCTTCGTGACCCACTTGGTCGCACCGACGTACCCGTAGAGGCCGGGCACCACCAGCCTGGCCGGGAATCCGTGGGTGCGGGGGAGGACCTCGCCGTTCATCCCGAGGGCGACCATCGCGTTGCGGCCGTCGATCGCGGCCGCGAGCGGGGTGCTGATCGTGAAGCCCTCGACGTCGGTCGAGAGGATCTGGTCGGCGTTCTTGCCGACGCCGGCCTCCTCGAGCAGCTCCTGGAGAGGTACGCCGGTCCAGCGCGCCGCGCCGACGAGCTTGCCGCCGACCTCGTTGGAGACGCAGGTCAGGGTGATGTCGTGCTCGACGTTCTCGCGTTCGCGCAGGTCGTCGTAGCTGAAGGTGAGCTCGCGCTCGACGTCGCCGTCGATGGTCAGCGACCAGCTGTTCTGGTCGACGATCGGGACGGCCAGCTTGGTGTCGACCCGGTAGAAGTCACGGTTGCGGGTGACGAACCGGGAGATCCCCTGATGGGTCTCCTCCAGCCCTGCCGGGAGCGCCGGCAACGGGTCACGGACCCGCGGCAGCATGATGTCGGCGAGCGCCGTACGGCCGCGCACGATCAGCTGCCCGCCGGTCGCGGCCGCGGCGGAGAGCAGTGCCAGAGCCCCGGCGCCGATCAGGACGCCGCGTCGGGTGGACAGTCCCTCGCTGTCGGCGTCCGTGGGATGCACGGTGGGGTGCTCGGGGGTGTGCTCGGGGGTCTGGTCGGCGTTCAGTGCGCGGGTCAGGACCACCAGCACGATGGGCCCGAGGGCGAGCGCCACCAACGTGGGTACGAGATCGGTGATCTTGAACAGCGGCTGGCGGACCACGGCGGCTCCGGCGAGCAGGACCAGGCCCGCCATCAGCCCGACGCCGAGTCTCAGGCGTCTGCGGGCCACCATGCCGATCACGGCGGCGAACCCGATCGTGACCAGCAGCACGCTGCCGATCAGGATCGGCTTGTCCGCGGTGCCGAGCTCGCGCACCGCCCACTCCTTGACCGGCGTGGGTGTCGCGTCGATGACCGCCGTGCTGACCGCGAGCGCGGGGGACGAGGCCGGGGTGAGCAGCGCAGCGGTGAGGTGCGCGGCCGACATCCCGGCCACTCCGGCGAGCACACCGGCGGCGGCATGGGCGAGGGTCTGTCGATCCAGGTGTCTCATAGCGGGGATTCGCGCCCGCACCCCGATCGGATTTCGGGGTAACACGCTGTTCGTAGGACTACTCGCCCTATCAGAACGACCAGATAGTCCTACGAACAGCGTGTTACACGAGGTCAGGCCCGCGACCGGACATCAGCGAGTCGCCCGAACGACCTGCTCAGTCGGAGTCGCGCATCTTGGCGAGCCTGGCCCGCAGGCCGGGCTCCCGGTGCGCGTTGGCACGCAGCCCGACGTAGGTGTCGCCGTAGACCCAGAGCAGGGCGTCGTCGAGCCGCCGCACCGCGCCCGGCGGATAGCGGTAGTCCATCCGCGCCATGAGGGTCTCCTCGTCGACCGAGCGCAACGCCTCGCCGAGCTCGGTCAGCGAGGTGATGCCGAGCTCGAGGATGACGCCGGAGATCCATCCGTAGTGGTCGGTTCGCGACCAGCCGGCGTCGGCATACTGCCCGGCCAGGAACGCCGCCAGCTCACGGGGACTGATCCGCGGGTCGTCGTCGAGAGCCTCGGTGCTGGCCGCGGGTACGCCCTCCCGGAGCCGATCCCTGATCGTGGAGAACTCGCGGTCGGCGAGCTCGAGCAGCCCGGCGGCGAGCGTGAACCGTCGGTCGAAGTCGGGTACGTGCTCGCTGGGGATGGTGCCCTTGTAGCGGATGTCGTGCTCGAACTCGGCCCAGGCGTGCTGCAGCACGGTGCGGATCTGGATCTGCGCCTGGCGGCCCCGCAACAGCTCGTACGCCGCCTGGCCCTCGCGCGCGGCGTCGAGGCTGACCAGCAGGTGGCGGCTGGCGTACCCGAACCGGCCCTCGCTCGCGGTCTCCTCACCCATGTCACGGTCGTCGAGGACCACCACCTGGTCGTCAAGGAGGTCGGCGACGGCCTGGACGTCGCTGCGGACGTAGGTGATCACCCGGAGCCCGATCTGGTCGGTGATCTGGCGGAGCGGGTCGGTGAAGACCTGCCGTCCGTCGACGGTCCGAGCCGCCTTGGCCGCGAACGACGCGACCGACTTCGCGCGGGAGGTCACGGTCAGGTAGTTGATGCCCGCGTCGTCGAGGATCGAGGTCACCAGCTCGACGTACTGGTCGGCCGCTTCCTGCAGCGTCGGCTGGATCGCGGCGTACTCACGGACCGCGGACGCGGTGTCGTGGATCTTCGCCCCGGCTCGCCCGCGGGGTGTCGGGCGGAGGTCGTCGGGCAGCGTCGGCGTGACGATGTAGCCGGTGGCGAAGTCCCCGTAGGTGGTGGTGCGCTCCGGTGCGCGGGTCGCGAACAGACCGATGTAGGCGCACAGCACGGCGTCGACCTGGTCTTCGACCGCGCGCAGCTCGCTCTTGCGTACGGCACTCTCGGCGGCGGTCCGGAGCGCGAGCCAGGACGGGTCATCGAGCAGCAGCGGCGGGTCGGCGCTGGTGAGACCCTCGAGCAAGCCGAGCAGCACGACCAGCTCGGCGCGGAGCTGGTCGATGTCACGCCCCGACTTGTGCTTGTACTTCAGCGTCCGGCCCAGGCGGAAGAGAGCCACCGTCGCGGGGTGGGGGTAGACCTCGATCGCCCGCCGCCGGCGGCCCGACCGCGGGTTCATGTCGAGCCCGAGCCGCGCCGCGATCCGGGCGCCTCGAGGCTGCTCGCTGAACTCGGGCTTGCTGGTGTTGGTGGGGTGCGCGCCCGCGTCGAAGCGGGCGAAGTCCTTGTTGAGCGCGGCCTCGGCCGGCCGGTTCCCGGTGGGGTTGGTGACGATCAGGGGAGCATCGATCGCGACCAGGCAGTCGTCGGCGACGTACGGCTCCAGGGCGGCGATGATCTCGTCGTCGGTCGTGGCGGCCGAGACGTGGACGAGGCGGCCCTCCTCGTCCAGGACGGCCAGGCCGGTCGGCCTGCGCACGCCCCAGGCGAGGTCGACTCCGATGAAGTACATGGGGTCAGACTGCCCGGTCCGTGAGGCGCAGGCCCAACCCCCGCGCTCGTCAGCGAGTCGCCTGCACGATCGTGATCGGCCCGAACCTGTGCTCGATGTGGTCGATCTCGCGGGCGTCGGTGAACCCGGCGTCGGTCAGGAGGCTGACGATCGCGTTGTCGAGGTTGCGCTCGGTGAAGGCGTTCATCTTGTGGTGCCGGTGACCCTCGTGGTTCCCGTGGTCGTGTCCGCCGGGGCCGTGGTCGGGTGCCCCGAAGTCGACGATGGTCACCTTCCCGCCGGGCCGCAGGATCCGATGGGCCTCCCGCCCGAACCCCTTGCGCCCGGCGTCATCGACGTGGTGCAGCGCGAGCGAGGAGACGACGTGGTCGACGCTGCCGTCCTTCGGCAGCAGCCGGTCGGCGTACCCCTGCACCAGCGAGAGACGTACGCCCCGCCGACCCGCCTTCCGGGCGGCGATCCGCAGCGCGCCGTCGTCGGGGTCGTGCCCGGTGACGACGGCCCCGGGTACGGCGCGGAGCACCGCGAAGGAGAGGTTGGCGGTGCCGCAGCCGACGTCGAGCACGCTCTGGCCGGACTCGATGCCGGCGAGCTCGACGGTCCGTTCGTGGAGGGCGTGCACGCGGGCGAACCGGGTGAAGAGGTCGTAGAGGGGGAGGAGCCAGGCGCGGCCCATGCCGGGGAGGAAGTCGCGGCCCCGATCGCTCTCGGCGCGGCCGTCGATGATCTGTATGGTGGTCATATCTCTACGATGGGACATTCTGCGGATCAGCGGTGGGAGGGAAGTCGGTCACCATGGGACGTTCTTCGGATTCGGTGCAAGCACGCGCGCGTGCCGTACGCACCGTGCGTGCCGACGGCACTCCGGTCTATGCCTGGGACCAAGGCGTCGGCGTACCTCCAGTCAGAGTCGTCCCGCTCGATCCCGACTGCGACGGCGAGCACCTGCCTCCCGACAACCGCCACGCCCACGACTTCTGGGTGCTGGCCTATGTCGAGCGCGGCGGAGGCGCCGTCGGGCTCGACGGAAAGCAGGTGGCGTTGCGCGACGGCGAGGTCCACGCGGTCGCTCCCGGCGAGGTCGTGGCCGCCGAGTCGCTCGCCGAGCTCAACCACGCCCGTGCCTGGTCGGTGGCGTTCACCCCCGACGCCATCCCCTCCCTCGCCTCCATCTCCCCGCTCACCTGGGCCCACCACCCGCTGCTCGCCCTCTTCGCCGCCGACGGCCGCCGCGCGCTCGTACCGGAGGCCGAGCGCCCGCGCTGGCAGGCGCTGTTGGCTGATCTCGCTGATGAGCTACGCCACCCCGACCGCCTCGGCGCCCACGACGCCGTCACCGCGCTCCTCACGAACCTCCTGGTGGCGTCGGCCCGCCTGGCCCCGAGCGCCCCCATCGCCCCCGACCCGCTGGTCAGTCGCGTCTTCGACGAGATCGAGAGGACGTACGCCACCAAGGTCTCCGCCGGCGACCTGGCCCGCTCCCTGGGCTACACCCCCGGCCACCTCACCACCGTCGTCCGTCAACGCACCGGCCGCACCCTCCTCGACTGGCTCACCGAGCGCCGCCTCACCGAAGCCCGCCGCCTCCTCCGCGAAACCGACCTCCCCCTCTCGGTCATCTCCACCCGCACCGGCCTCACCGACCCCGGATACCTCGTACGCCGCTTCAAGTCCCGCTACGGCACCACCCCCGACCGCTGGCGCCGGGAGGCGTGAACCAGCCAGGATGCGTGGGTCGGGGCACCAGTGGCGCGCTACTTCGCCTGACGACGCGCTTCGTCCAACCGCTGCTGCATCCACAACGGGATGTTCTGTGACTCGCGAGGAAAGTCCTCAAGGTCGAGCCCATATATGCCGGGATTGAGCGGCTCTTGCCAGGAGGGTTCGTCGTCGTAGTTGAAGCTGGTGCGCCCGGACCAATCGCCCAAGTTGTTCTCGATCGTCCATTCCAGTGACAACCAGGTGCCGCCACCCGGCGTGTACATCACTTTCCGGAGTTCCTTGAGCAATTTGGAGACAGCCCTGGGGGCGAGGGCCTTCTCAGTTGCGCCGTTCGGACGATGAACGATGAGTTCCTGTTCTGCGTACATCGAAACCGCGCGCCGTCGGAGAACAACGGAAGTCCACTCGCCCTCAACCCGCTCCGGAATCATCGGGCCGATCTGGGCCATGAGTTCTCCCTGGCGCTCCAGACCTGACCGTTCAGAGTCGGGGTGGTCTGACATTCTCGAACTCCTTCTCGTCTGCGACGCCGTCGATGCTGTACTCAACGGTGATCGTGGTTGGTACGGGCCCATCGTCGTCGTAGTCAACGTACAGACTGAACGACACGTCGTGGCCGCCGTCGATGGCATCTCTGAGGTCCGACTCCAGTTTGTAGAAGTTGTTCGGGATGCTGCCGTACTCCGGCGAGCCAGACCGGTTGAGCTCCTGGAGCATCGCAACGATGTTGATGCGCTCGCGGCCACCGCCAGCGTAGTTGGCGATGAGGTGGCCGCCGTCGTAGCCGGAACCACCTTGCTTTCCTACGTCGGCCTGGATATGCCCAGAGCGTGGTGCATCCCGCCGGGCCATGTGTGGGTCATGGGCCTCGATGGTCCGCGACCCGGTATCCGTGATGAACACATGTCGGTCGCTGACCGCATAGGTGACGTTCGGCGCCGGGGAGTTCAGATCTGGGTTGGGACGGGAGGCATCGCCGTACACAGTCTCCGCGTAGAGAAGTTGGCCCTCTTCGTCGGTGTAATAGGTTCCACGGCCCGGAACCTCATAGGCGGTGTTCGGCTCCAAGGCGAAGCCATTGCCGGGGAACGATGTACGCGGCCCGAGTTCCGGTCCCTGGGTACGCCTGCTGGCACCTGGTCGCGGCCACCGCTCTTGGATCGGGCTGACCTCGGACACCGCTAACCCAGCAGCACCGCTTGGCAAGGTGGAAGCAGGCGTGGACGGCTGCGTGGGGGTGGGTGACGAAGGTGGTGGCGCCGAGAGATCCGCCGGAAGTCCCGAGGCCGCAGGAGGTGAAGGCGAGATGGCAGCAGGAGGTGCGTGCAACTCCGGATCGCGGTAGGTAGCGGCCTGGCGACGCCATCCGGTGGCCATCCCCCAGGCGAACCCGGCAGCACCCCAGATGTGACCGACCCCGTAGGCAGCGGGACGCGTGAAGCGCCAGGCGATATAGGTGAGGACGGCACAGACGGCGAGTTTGAGCGCGTAATGAACCTGGGCGCTGGTCAGGACTTCGCTGAAGAACCGGAGCAGGCATAGAGCCACGACGAAGTAGATCGGCCCCATGACCAGAGGGCCGATCACGCGGTGCAGCCAACCCACGGCGAGGTCGCGTGTGCGGTCGAACATGAACAGGATCCCGGCGGCTGGTGCGAACGGGACGATGAGGCGGATGAGCACGAACGCGAGCAGGATCGCCAACCCAGCGATCAGCAGATAGCCGCAGGTCACGAGAACCGCGACCAGGTTGACCAGACCGGCGGTGGCGCGCTGACCCCAGTGCTCACCTTTGAAGTACTCGTACGCGACCGAGTCCTCGCGGTCGATCTGATCGGCGATCGTCTTGAACGAGTCCTGCTTCTCCTCGACGATCTCCTTGCCCTCACCTTCGGGATCGGACCGGTAGGTCTCGTACTCGTCGAAGGTGAAGTGGGTCGCCCGGAACAGTTCTGGCCCGTATTCGCGGGCCGTGGCGGAGTCGGCATCGCCCACGGCGCCGGTGAGCCAGGTGCGGTATTGGGTGGAGCGTACGACCTCGTCCATCTGGCCGTTGATCGCAGCCACCGCGGGATCCTCGCCGGGCGCTGGGTGGTCCTCGAACCCGGTTGCAATCAGCGTGACCGCGTTGCGTACGCCGTCATCGACCAAGCGGACCGACTCGGCGGGGTAGGAGATCAGCAGGGACGTCCCAAGAAGTACGACACCAGCCCACGCCACGGCGGTGGCAGATCCGGCGATGTGTCCGGTGCGTGCGCGCCAGATCGCGGTCGCGGCGACGAGGAGCACGGCGATGGTGATCCATGGGCGCCAGACACCTTCGGTGACTGCCCGGGTGGCGTCCACGACCGGGTTGTCGAGGGCCTGAATCGGAGAGTCTGGATCGACGACGGCAGCCAGCAGGGCGTGGGTCCAGTTCGGGATCGTGCCGGAGATCTGGAGCAGGATGTTCCCGATCGCCGTCCCTGCTCCGGAGACGAACTGGCCGGTGCACCCGTTGTCGTAGGTCCATAGCTGCGGGGTAGTGCCGTAGGTCGACTCCAAGGTCACGCCGTCGTCCTCGAATGGATCGGCATCCTGTGGGCTCTCGCCGAGCTGGACGATCCACGACCCCGCCCCGTGCGGGGACGCGGGGATGGGAGCCTCGTCGTTGTTGCACGCGAGATCGACCGCGCCTGCCGGCGAACTGGCCACGACCGACCCGATGACGACGAAGGTCAGGGCAAGCAGCGCCACGAGCAGACGCGACCACCCGCCCTGTCGGCGTACTCGAAGTGGTGCCCGACCACCCAACTCCATGTCCCCCGATGCTCCCGAAACCGAACAGCAGTTTCACCCACGAAGCCTAGGGTTGCCACCGTTTACCGAGTTGGCAGGCTAGGCCTCGGTCGATGGGGCGAAGTAGTCGCCGAGCATCTCGGTGACCCAGGCCGGCTGGTGAGTCTCTCCGCTTGTGCCGAACTCGGCGAACCAGGGCTTCACGTCGAGAACCGGAGTGCCGTCGACGGCGTCGAGGTCTTCGACGTGGAGGTCGAGTCCATCGACCTTGATGAGCTTGCAGCGGGAGATGCCGAGCCAGTTGCGGCGGCGCATGTTGCGGTGGCCGAGGTTGCCGACCTCGGGCCAGGCCGGGTTCTCGCGGGCGCGACGTAGGCCGAGGTTGAGGTCGGTCTGGTCGGTGAGGTGGAAGAAGAAGACGACCTCGAGGTGGGAGAACTCCTCCAGACCCTGGGTTGCCTCGACCGGGTATAGGTCGGGGTCGACGCGGATGATCGCCTGGGTGCCGCCCCAGTAGTCGTCGGTCGGCTCGGTGCGGCCGCCGACGACCTGGGCGATCGGGGTCATGGGGATGGGTTCCACGAGTAAACCTTGTCTGTTGGTGTTCAGCCTGTTGCGATGTGCGCGGCGGCGCGCTGGTCGTTCGGGTACGCGTTAGCCGCTCGCTGATTTCCCGAGAAGTTGCTGAACCTGTTCGGCGCATCCCCAGGAAAGGGTTACGCCGGCACCTCCGTGGCCGTAGTTGTGGATGACCACGGCGCCGTTCAACTGCTCAGCTTCGACCCGTACCTGGGGGCGCGTCGGGCGCAATCCGATCCGATGCTCGATAACGGCGGCTGATGCTAGGCGTGGTTCTACGGCGATGCAGCGTTCGAGGATTCGATCGGCGGCCACGGGGTCTGGAGCTGTGTCAGAGGAGCCGTCGATCGCGGTTCCGCCCAGGACTACGACGTCACCCTGGGGGTAGATGCACAGAAGGTCGCTCGACGTGCCTGTGTCTTCTGAAAAGAACTCGGTCAGGCCGGGGTTCGCCACGACCACGTGCTGTCCGCGAATCGGGTAAAGGGCGGTGTCGCCAGCCAGCGTAGATGCTCCCAGGCCGGAGCAATTGACAATCACCTCGGCGTCGGTGATCGAGGTCAGCGTTGGTACGCGCCGCTTGTCGATGGCGACCCCGGCAGCTCGGGCACGTTCCAAGAGGTAATGAAGGTACGTTGGCATATCGATTAGTGGGACGCTGAACCGATAGCCAGAGCGGAATCCGTTGGGAAGCAGATCAGCGCCGACGGCCTCGAAACCTGGCAGAGAACGTGCCCAGTCAGGTGCTTCCTCATGATGTCGGCTCGCCTCGATGCCGCTGCTCACCCCGACGCCGGTAGCTGCGTCCGATGCCAGTTCGCGGAAGAGCTCAAGCGAACGCTGGCTCCATGTGTCCACCAACGCTTTGGGCTCAACGAGGTACGGCCCCCACATCGCGCCTGCGGCCAGAGATGTCCGACCTGGGATCTCGTCAGCGACAACCCGGACCGGCTGGCCGGCCTCGGCCAGGATCACCGCCGTGGTCAGCCCCGCTACGCCTGCGCCGATGACGGTCACACGCTCGTCAGGGTGCATGGACCCAACGTATCGAGTCGGGTGGTGGGCTCACGTGAGAACGGACAGCGCGGAGTCCAGCTTCGGTAGGAACGTGGCGACGTGAGGGTTGCGCTGACGCCGGCGGAGGTCGCGAGAAAGGTTCTTGAGAACGCCGACGCTCCGAGGGGACCGCACCGATGTCAGGCGTGAGACAGCCTGGTCTCCGACCAGGCACGCCTGTTCCAGTTCACCGCGCGTGCTGTGGCCTAGGGCCAGCCAGGCGCCTTCGAACAAGGCGCGTCTGTCGCTGGAGCCGCCGAATTGAGCGTTGTGTGCGCCAGTCTCAAGCAAGCTGATCCCGTCGCGAAGCAACCGCGTGGACGATGTTGTACGGGACGTCGACCGCCCAAGCTGCAGCATGGCGTATCCGGCCTGGCACTCAAGATGGTTCTCGGTCAAGAAGTACATCCACCGCGGTGCATCGTGGTTCGCGGCGACGGTGATCGTCTCGCGGGCTTTGTATGCTGACCGGCGGAAGGCATCTTCCTCGCTACCGGCGGCGTAGGCGTAGGCGAGACGCGACAGCACCGATGCTTTCACCGATGGGGAGGCGTGGCGTGCCGCTCGCTCGGCTGCTTCGCCCAGGGAGATCGCGTCGGTGGGGCGCTCGCGGGAGGCCGCCTGGAAGGCGAGGTCGGCCAGAATGTGGGCACACAGGGCTTGGTCATCGACTTGGTGAGCGGCGCGCAGCGCGGTGGCGAAGTAGCGCTGAGCCAGACCGTGCTCGGCGGCGTCGAACGCCATCCACCCGGCGAGTTGACCGATCTCGGCGAGGGCTTGGAGGAGACGCTTCCGTGACGGCTTCGGGTATCCGCCTTCGTGCAGGAGGAGACCGATCGAGCGGAACTGTGCGCTCACGTAGGACAGATGGTGGCCACCACCATGCTTGTCGTCGAGTGCCTGTAGCAGAGGCAGGTTCTGCTCGACCTGGTCGACTAGCGGGTCGCCCAGACCGGTCGACGAGGTCGTGACCATCACTCCCGGCGCAGCCGTGCCATCCAGGTACTGCGACACGATCGCCGTGAGGCCCGCACCTGATATCGCGAGAAAGCGCCTCCGGTCGAGGAGCCCGCCGCGGACCCAGTCGTCCACTATGTCCTCCAGGCCTGTCATGGTCCACGGTCGATCGAGGCCGCGGCCAGCCGCGAGCGCGGGGGCAACATCGCTTGCCTTGCCCTGCCAGAGCTCCGCGACCGACACCAATCGGCCAAGTTCTTGTGACAGCAGGTGAGCCGTCAGTGCTGGAAGCGGTGCACGAGGGGTCGTGCCCTTGTCGCGCCAATGGTAGGGAGCGGACTCGGCGGTCGTGCCGGGTCCGAACTCGTGGTTGAGGCGGCGAGCCAGCGTCTTCGGGCTCCACCCGAGCTCTTCGAGGGCAGCAGTTAGAACGGCATTCGGCTGTTCAGACCGGACACCCATCCGTCGTCCCCCAACTGTGTTCCAGCATCGTTGATGCCCATTATGGGCTCATCGAGTCCCGCGCGCAGGAGCAGCGACGCGAAGTTGACCGAGTTGACCCGTTGATCGCCTGTCGAATGGCAACGGTTCTCGGGTGTGCTTGTCGGGTGTCTTCAGGACTCCAACAAACGCCGAAATCGATGGGGATGACTCGGATGTCGCCGATCGCTATATCGAACCCGTTGTCCACGAATGGAGCCATGTGTCGTCAATGGATCCCGTATCGCGTCCCGCGGCTGCCGCACGCTCATACCTGCGACCGTCCGCACGATCATAGTGAAGCTGAGCGGCACCACTGCCCGTTGTGCGAGTGCTTGTGGCCGAAGCCAGTCGGTGAGGATTCGTGAGCGCGTCAGCGGCGGTCGAGGGCGGGCGCGCGCGTCCAGGCCGACCGCGGCACATTCCTGTGTTGAAGTCGTCTTCTGTCGCGCCGCGTGACCAGATCCTCCAGGCCTCGGCCAGCTTGTTCACGTCGAAGGGCTTCGCTGCCACCTCTACTCGCGAGATCGCCGAAGCAGTAGGCATTCGGCAGGCTTCGCTTTACTACCATTTCGCGGGCAAGGACGAGATCCTCGCAGCCTTGCTCGGTGCCACGGTCCGTCCTAGCCAGGACAAGGTCGCGCAGATCGAGGCCGACGTTTCGCCGGAATGTCCCGAAGCTGCCTTGTTCCTGCTCGCGCTCATCGATGTGCACACTCTGGCGAACGCGCCCCACAACGTCGGCATGCTCGCGCTGTTGCCTGATGTCGTCTCCGCTAACGACGGCGAGGTCTACGCCGAATTTCAAGAAGAACGCAGGAAGCTGGCCTCCTCCTACGCGACCTTTGGGACTCGACTCGCAGAGCAACACAACGCACCGACATCCGGTGAAGCGCTGGGTGCGATGCTGATCCAGCAGGTCGAAGGGATCATCACGCTCCGTGCCGACGGAATCGCCGTCGACGAACTGCGGGCCAAGCAGATCGCTGCTGGCTGTCTGTGTCTCTGCGGCTGCGGCCGCGACCGGATCATCATGGCCCAGCAGGTTGCCGAGGACTTTCTCTCGCAACACCTCCACATGGACGCGCCAGGTATCTTGTGAAGTGCGGGCGTCCACCGAACAGGCCCGATGGTGGCGTCATGTTTGCACTCCGATGTGCGCGTCGTGCATGACTGTGAGGCGATCTCTGCGGTGTCACGGTCGGGAGTCATGTTCTGCCTGACCTTGTCCCAGTCTCAGGCGGAGGTAGAGGCAGTCGTGTGCACAAGGTCAACCTCCTCGCTATCGCCTCTGTCAATATTTGGGCGCGCTCTCGGTGTGTCGAGGAGGAGTTCGAGAAAGTCAGGCATTCGGCATCAGAGGGATGCCATGATGTCATCATGGCGACCGACGACACAGAAAGCCGGGCGTCGTGGATGGACAACGACGGGGCACGAGAGCGCGTCAGGAAGTTGATAGTGGACTCGGGTGTCCCACTTGAGGCACGAATCTCGAGGTTGTGTCGCAGGTTTGTCGACCTTCATGACGGGGCTGACGGGTGCATCTTGACCACTCAACCGCTGATCTACGGCGCAGATATCGAGCAGCCCCTTCGCGAACTGGACCAACTTGTCTCCTTCTATCAAGAGATCGAAGTGAGTGACCGTCTTGGCGTTCAACTAATCTTGCACGTTCCGGTCGAAGCCAAGGCTCGGCGAGAAATCGAGCTCTTCGGATTGGAGGTCAGTGGAGAAGATGTGCATCCTGGAGCACTCCCGATCGTAGGCGGGCTCGGCGGCAGCAACTTCGTGCGAGAGCACGTCGCATCCATGCTTCCGGCCCATATGCGCGGCGCTCATATTCAGCGCATTGCAGCCGTCAAGTTCAAGGGTGGCGCACCACAGTCAGTATTCGAGGAAAATCTCGTCTATAAGTCGGCGGCCGCACTGTACGATTTCATCCTGGAGTCGGCGGACAGCGAAGAAGACGATTGGGCCGCTCAGGCAATCGGGCAAACGGAGTTGCTCGAAGATTTCGAGAGATATATTGAGATCAAGAACTTCGCTGCTGAATACGTCGCACTGAATTGGGCAATGAACCTGCCTTGCGAAAGCGTCATGGACTACGCCGAAGCGGTCACAGACGGAAAGCCTGTATACCGGATGATCGAAATCTATTGCCCCGTCGTTTGCATTGATAGCCCGATGCATGAAGTAGACATCGACGATACTGGTGCGATCGCGAACTTTGAATCGTGCGATACGCTCATTACGTCAGCTCGAATATCGGGTTGGCGGACGGGCTCCGGAAGAATTATTTCGGTGCGCGGGCCGGAGGCAATCACAACGGTTGCGTCATTGCCTGGGCTTGAAGCGATGCTCCCTAGTCTCCTTGACCTGTTCTCGGCTGTCAGGCAGAAGTTTCTTTCCCTCGGTCCCGAGCAAGCTGATCGAGCGATCCTCGAGCATGATTTCCTGCGAGCGGTTCATCAGCGCTATGTCAAGGTTGATAAATATCGTTCTGACTTAGACTTGGGCTACTTCTGAGGGGCGCACATAGATCCGGTCAACTACACGTTGCCCGTCGGGCAGAGGCTCACCTGAACATCGTCATCACCGCCCTCGCGATCCCCTCACTGTCTTAAGGTCCGGGATCAGCATCAGGAGGTGCATCCAACTTCTACGCCGCGCTGAACGAGGGGCCACCATCAGCGTCGCTGGTCTACCCTTACAGCCCAGCCGCAGATCGCGATCGGTGTCCGATAACTCCTCCATCGTGTGATCCACTAAACCTATACAACTCAAGCCTGAGATAGGCGCCGACCCTGTCTATTGTCGCGGGACCGATCGCCCCAATATGAGACCTACGTATCTCCAGCGCCGGCGCATGCGAGAAGGCCGTCAGCAACTATTCCGCTGTGAGGGTTGGGTGGAAGTAGTCGTAGAGAGCTGAGTCGATGGGTTCGGCGAAGCGCAAGCGAATGCGTACGACATCGAGGGGCTTACCGCTGCTGTCGGGCATGGTGGTCTGTTCGGCGGCCGAGGAGGTTGCCTGGCCGAGGTAGTAGAAGTCCGAGCCTTCGGCGTCGTCCTTCTTCACGAAGACGTGGATGTCGACCTCGTTGTCGACGATGGCGCGGACCTCGTCGCTCTTCAGAGTTCGTCGGCTCCGGGTGAACCACTGGACCGTCGACGGATCGAGAAGTGCGTCCTCGTAGGCGGTGCTGGCGTCGACGTCGTCCGACTTGTGCAGCGTGATGAAGATCGGGCAGGCCCTGGTGGCTCGGTCGACCTTGTAGCCGTAGAGAGTTGAGGTCCAGCTGCGTGGCCAGGTGAGAAGGCGGGTCGCGTCCTTGCGCCCATACTGACGAGCACTGGTGAACGGCCGGTCGGCAACATAACGCGACGAGACCACGTCGGCTCCGGTGCTGAGGAGGTCGTCGACTGCTTCGGCGAAGGGCGAGGACTCCAAGTACGCCTCCAGGACCTTGTCGACGAGAGAGACGTCGTCGCCGGAGACGACTACGATCCCGGCGCCGAGCCGGTTGCGGTCGGCCTCCGAATGGCGCTCCAGCGTGAGGGTGTCGATCGCGCTGTCGACGTGCCGCGAGCCCGACGGCAGACCTGCTTCGCGGAATGCGTCTGCGATTGCGGCCTTGGTGACGGATCCGTCGGCAAACAGTATCTTGACCAGCACAAATTCGTGCAGTCGCTTCGCTGTCATCACCTCGCTGGACAGCAAGGTGAGGGCCAGGTCTTCGATGTCCGAGAGCCCAGTTGGCTCCTTGTAGAAGTGACTCAGCAGCGCCGGATAGTTTCGCTTCGTCGTCGCCAGGAGAACCGGATCGGTCGACTCGAACTTCACGAAGTCGTGAAGCAGCGGCATGCGGCCGAGACGGTTTCGCTGGACGTCGATCGCCTTCTTCAGATTCTGCAGACTGTCGAGCTTGGTCGCGGCGATCGAGCGCAGCACGCGCTCCTGAGAGATCTTGTCGAAGCGCACGCTCGACAAGCCGGGGAGGACGCCTTCCTCCTCGGCTGCGATCAGCTTCTGCCGCAGAGACTCCTTGTTGAGGCTCTCGTCGCCGAAGAGGGCGATCGGGATCAGATAGTTGTTGGCGTAGTTGCCGATGAAGTCGATGACCACCAGGTAGTCCTTGCCCGGCGCCTTGCGGAGTCCACGGCCGAGTTGCTGCACGAACACGATCGCCGACTCGGTCTGGCGCAGCATGATGACCTGGTTGATGCAGGGGATGTCGACGCCTTCGTTGAAGACATCGACGGTCAGGATGTAGTCGAGGCGTCCAGCTTCGAGCTCGTCGACCATCTCCTCGCGGTGGGTGATCGAGTCATCGCCGGTGAGCGCGATCGTCCGCAGGTGCTGACCGCGAAGCTCGGTCTCGTTGAGCGCTGTAGAGAGCGCTCTGGCCTCAGCCTTGCTGCTGCAGAAGATCAGGCCGTGCGGAGCGACTCCGGCTTGGCCGTACGTGTCGATCGCCTTCACCAGGTGGTCGACTCGCTCGGGCGAGATCAGTCGGTTGAGGTCGGCGTCGCCGGTAACGGTCTTGCCATCGTCGTACGTGACGTCTGCGATGCCGTAGTAGTGGAACGGGCTGAGCATGCCCTCTTCGAGAGCGTGGTTGAGGCGGATCTCGTAGGGCACGTTGTAGTCGAAGAGCTCGAAGACGTTGACTCCGTCCGTACGCTCCGGGGTTGCTGTCAGGCCGAGCAGGAACTCCGGCTTGAAGTGATCCATGACCTGCCGATATGACGACGAGGCCGCGCGGTGGGCCTCGTCGACAATCACATAGTCGAAAGCATTCGGGGCGAAGCCGGCGAGGACCCCAGATCGGGACAGGGTCTGCACGGTGGCGAACACGTAGCGCCGATCGCCTTGGCGGAAGTTGCCGGTGAGCTTGCCGTAGTTACCGTCCGGCCCGCCGAGAACGCGACGGTACTCCTCGATCGTCCGATCGAGGATCTGCTCGCGGTGCACAACGAACAGCAGCCGAACTGGGTTGACGGCGCGCACGTCGAGAGCCGACAGGATCGTCTTTCCCGTCCCGGTAGCGGAGATCACGATCGCCTTGTCGTTGCCTGCAGCGCGGACGCCAGCGATCGACTCCAGCGCTATCTGCTGCATCTGGTTCGGGGTGATGGCTACCGGGATGTCCGGCTCACTCGGCTGTCCCGGTTCTGGGGCATGCGCTGTCCGCCGCGGTGGCGGGACGTACCTCTTCGCGTATTCCTCCACCCAGGCGGGATCCAGCGGTGTGGACTCTTCGATCTGCTGTGTGGCGAGGTCATGGAACTGGGTCGAAAGGTCGCTGTTCTTGCTCGCGGAGACCTTGAGGTTCCACTCATGGTTCTTGAAGAGCGCGCCGTCGGTGAGATTCGCGCTGCCAACCATTGCGGTGACTCCGCTGTCACGCGTAAAGATGTAGCCCTTCGGGTGGAACGCCGAGGCCGGGTGGAAACGGACGTCCACGTTGTGCTGACGCAGGTTGAGCAGCTCGGCGAAGGCGGTCGGCGGGTTGAAGCCGAGGTAGTCCGCGGTGACGATCGTGCCCTTGCCCTCGAAGTCGACAATGTCCTGCTTGAGGCGGGCGATCGCGCCCGGCGTCACAAATGCGACTGAGAAGAAGAATTCGTCACAGTGGCGCAGTTCGTCGCGGATGGTGCGGAAGACCGAGGTGCGGTCGGTGTTGAGCACGACGCTCGGGTTCAGGTTTTTCGGCGCCTTCGTGTCTTTGTCGACGTACCCGAACTGTACGTCCGCTTCGAACTCGCCATCGGACGAGACCCAGTCAACCCTCACGCAGCAAGGTCCTTCTGAATGAGCTCGACGGCCGGCACGTCCGCAGGCGCCCACTCCAGAGAGTCCAGCTCGCCCGGCTTCAGCCACCGCACCTCAGAGTGGTCGGTCAGCTTCGGCGTACCTGAAATGAGGCGGCAGTAGAACGTCGTCAACGTGACGATCCCGAAGTCGTAGTCGTACGTCGTCGTCGTCACCTCGTCGCCGACCTCGATCTCGCAGGCCAGTTCCTCATCGATTTCACGGGCGAGAGCTTGGCGGGGCGTCTCACCAGGCTCGATCTTCCCGCCCGGAAACTCCCACATTCCGGGTAAAGAACCTGGCCCTCGGCGGGCACACAGGATCGTGCCCTCCGGGTCGACGATCACCGCCCCGACAACGTTGATCTGCTTCTTCACTTCGGTCCCTTCGTTGATCGCTCAGCAGCTTAGGGTCCTTGCAGGCCGAGCCACAGCACCTTTGCGGGATGTCCGAACCTGGCGGCCGACGGGTGGGGCACCGTTCATCTACGCTGACCACATGACCAGGGGGCCGCGGCGGGCGACGGTGAAGGATGTCGCGGCGCTGGCGGGGGTGTCGCCGAAGACGGTGTCGAACGTGATGAACGAGACGGTGTTCGTGCGTCCCGACACCCGCGAGAAGGTGCTGGCGGCGATGGCGGAGCTGGACTTCGTACCGAACCTGAGTGCCCGGAGCCTGCGGAGTGGGCGGTCGGGGGTGATCGCGCTAGCGCTGCCGGATCTGGCGACGGCGTTCTCGGCGGACATGGTGCACCGGGTGGTGCAGGCGGCGCACGAGCGGGGGATGGCGGTCCAGATCGAGGAGACGGCCGCGGAGCCGAAGCGGGAGCACGATCTTGTCTCGCGTGCGCGGGAGCACCAGGTCGACGGGCTGATCCTCAACCCGATCCGGCTCCAGGACAGCATCATCGCCCACGACGACCATCTGCCGCCGGTGGTGCTGATCGGGGAGGTCGAGCAGCACAAGGTCGACCGGGTGCTGATCGACAGCCGGCAGGCGGGGTACGAGGTGGCGGCACATCTCCTGGACCGAGGAGCGCGACGAATTGCCGTCCTGGGTGGCGAGACCGGCGCACGAGATGCCACGGCTACCAGCGTGCAGCGGCTCGAGGGCTACCACCGGGCGCTCCGCGAGTACGCCGTCGAACCTGACGCGAGCCTCGAGATCGACGTCGAGGAGTGGTCCATGAGGGGTGGCGCCGAGGCGGCCGAAGAGCTGCTGGGCCGCGGCGTCGAGTTCGACGCGATCATGGCGTTCACCGACTCGATCGCGTTCGGTGCGACGCACGTGCTCCAGGAGCACGGGCTCGAGGTGCCCCGGGACGTACTGGTCACCGGGTTCGACGACGTCGAGCACGCGCGGTTCATGAACCCGTCGCTGACCACCGTCGCGCTGGACCGGCGCGCGTTCGCAGAGGCGGCGGTCGATCTGCTGCTGACCAGGATCGATGACCGTACGTCCCCGCCGCGCGCGGTGGCGATCCCGCACGAGCTGGTCGTCCGGGCGAGCACTACGCGGTAGCTAGTGGGCGGTCCGGCGGCCGCGTGCGATCCACGCGCCGACGAGGATGCCCAGCAGGTAGCCGATACCCGCGCCGATGAGGAGCGTCGTGCTCATCGGGAGAGTGGCTTTCGGGACGTCATGGTTTCCATTGGCCCTCGTGATCGCGGCGTGATCGATGGGCGTCGAGAGGGATCCACCGAATAGGGGAGAAGGAGACCCTTGCCAACGTTATTACAACGATGTAATCGTGTGCGCAACGCTAGGAGACCTATGACCCGCGCACGGATCACCATCGACCGCGACTTCACCATCGCCGACGTACCTCGTCGTCTCTTCGGCTCGTTCGTCGAGCACATGGGGAGGTGCGTCTACACCGGCATCTACGAACCGGGCCACTCGGCGGCCGACGACCGTGGCTACCGCAAGGACGTGCTCGAGCTCGTCCGGGAGCTGGGGCCGACGGTGGTGCGCTACCCCGGGGGAAACTTCGTCTCCGGCTATCGCTGGGAGGACGGGATCGGGCCTCGTGCGGATCGGCCGCGGCGCATCGACGGCGCCTGGCACACGATCGAGACCAACGAGTTCGGGCTGCACGAGTTCATGGGCTGGGCCCGCGAGGCCGACGTCGAGGTGATGGAGGCGATCAACCTCGGTACGCGTGGGGTCGAGGAGGCGCGGGCGCTGGTCGAGTACGCGAACCATCCCGGCGGGACGTACTGGTCGGATCTTCGGCGGAAGAACGGAGCCGAGGAGCCCTTCGACATCAAGCTGTGGTGCCTGGGCAACGAGCTCGACGGGCCGTGGCAGATCGGCCACAAGACGGCTCATGAATATGGTCGGCTGGCCCAGGAGACGGCCAAGGCGATGAAGCTCGTCGACGACTCGATCGAGCTGGTCGCGGTCGGCTCCTCGAACCGCTACATGGAGACCTTCGGGACCTGGGAGCACACGGTCCTGACCCACGCGTACGACGAGATCGACTACATCTCGATGCACGAGTACTACCAGGAGCGCTCCGGCGACGCCGCCTCGTTCCTCGCCGAGGCCGTCGGGATGGACGCCTTCATCGACGGCGTCGTCGCGACCATCGACGCGGTCAAGGCCGCCGGCAAGCACACCAAGCAGGTCGACATCTCCTTCGACGAGTGGAACGTCTGGTACGCCGAGGGCCTCGACTCCGCCGACCAGCTCCACCAGGTGAAGAAGGAGTGGCGCGAGCACCCGCGGCTGATCGAGGACACCTACTCGGTCACGGACGCCGTGGTGGTCGGGTCGTTGCTCAATTCGCTTCTTCGTCATGGTGACCGCGTACGCATCGCCAACCAGGCGCAGCTGGTCAACGTCATCGCCCCGATCCGCTCGGAGGAGGGCGGGCCCGCCTGGCGGCAGACGATCTTCTGGCCGTTCGCCCGGATGGCTTCGCTGGCCCGCGGGCAGATCCTCCGGCTCGCCGTCTCCGCCGACCAGATCGCCACCGAGAAGTTCGGCGACGTCGACGTCATCGACGCTGCTGCGACCTGGTCGGAGGCCGACGGCCGCGTCGCGCTCTTCGTTGCCAACCGAGGGCTCTCGGAGGCCTCGGAAGTCACCGTCGATCTGCGTGGGCTCGGGGTGTCGGGCGTGGTCAATGCCGAGGTGCTCACCATCCCCGAGGGTGGTGACCGGCACACGTCCAACGTCGAGTCCGCTCCCGACGCCGTCGGGCTGGTGCCGCTTCGCGGGGTCGGGGTTCAGGACGGTGCCGTGCACCTGAGCCTGCCGCCGCTGTCCTGGGCGGTCGTGGAGCTCGAGGTCACCATGGCGTGAACGAACGGTGTTGCAGATCGGCAACACCGGGCGTAGTTTCGTACGCATGGAAGGGACCCTCGCCCAGCGGCTGCGCACCGCGCGGATGATGAACGCGTTGTCCGCGCGCCAGGTCGCAGCGCTGGCGGGGGTCTCCCCGTCGACCGTCACCCGGGTCGAGTCGGGAAAGATGAACCCGACGTACGACGTGGTGCTCAAGCTGCTCGACGCGGTCGGGCTCGACGAGCGGATCGACCCGGTCGCCGATCCTCTCGCCGTGGCCACGGCGCGCTGGATCCTCGGGGTCGGGGAGGAGCCGCCTGACGTCGACTACTGGATCAACCGGTGGATCCTGACCGGGACGTTGAAGATGGACGGCGTCGGTGACGTCACCGTCCCTGACCTGCAGACCTTCGCCTACCGGGCCGGTCGTGCGGCGGCGCTGACCTGGCGACCGAAAGTGGTCAGGGTGCGTCAGGACCGCAGCTGGGACGAGGTTGCGGCGGGCCTCGCGAGGGCCGATCTGGTCTGGGCAGCAACAGGCGACCGCGCTGCCAATCGGCTGGCGCCGATCGCGACGGAGGCATACCCATGCTTTTACGTCGACGACGTGAAGTGCGCGATCGATGCGCTGGGGTTCACCTACAAGGCGCCTGAGGAGTGGGGGGAGCCGATCACTCTCCTCCCCTTCGACGGGTTCAGCGAGGACGGACGTTGGCGGGACGACGACGGGATCTGGTACGCAGCGCCGTGGCAGGTCGTCCTCGACTGTTACGGCGGCTCAGATCGGATGCCTGAGCAGGCGGACGAGCTTCTCGAGCTCATGCTGGCTCCTTCGGAGGATGAGGTGGCCGCCAGTGCGTGAGACGGAGCGGTTCACCATCCGACCACCCGCGGTGGCGCCGACGCCGCCCTCTGTGCGGACCGGTGGCTCGGTCTATTCCGGGCCAGAGGCGTTGCTGATCGAGAGCAGGTCCGCGTTGTGCGCTGCCATGGACGCCCTGGCGGTTCATCGAGACGCGTTGACACTGGCTGGCGCGCGCGGTTCACGAACGGGCCAGGGCGATCGGTCTCCGTGCGCGCGAGACGAAGGACGGAGACCTTGCCCTCACCCCAGACCTGGTCGCGGACTCGCCACTGATCGAGAGCGCCATGCGCGCTGCGGGGTTCAGAACCCTTGCCGAGCTCGAAGCTGAGATCCGTCAGCGAGACGCGAACCCACGCCGTAGGTTCGCGGCTCAGCCGGGCCTGTGGGGAATGGGGATGACCGCGGACGGCACTGCGATCGGCGAGGTCGATCTGCTCGTTCCGACCTCGATCGCCGGCGGTGGCCGACGGTCGGCACGCGCGCTCAAGCAGCACGGCAGACAGGCGACCAGGCACACGTCAGGACTCGAGCTCGTCGTCCTGGACCGATCCATGATGCCCATCGAGAACTTTGCCGACGGCTCGGTGCGGGAAGCCTGGGTCGCGGGCCATGCTGGACTGCTCTGCGCCAAGGCATACAAGTTGGGCGAACGGATCCGCGAGCGGGATCAGAATGGTCGAGACCGAGTACGCGCCAAGGACGCGGTCGACGTCTGGCGTCTGCTTGCGACGTGCGACGGGACCGAGGTGCGGGAAGTCTTCGAACGGCACGCCGATGACTCACAGAGCGGGCAAGCGATCCGGGTCGGATTGGAACATCTGCGAACGATCATCGGGGACGGTCACATCGGGCTGCTTGCCGTCGCAGATCTTGCAGGGACGGTTCCGGAGAGCGACGTCTCGACTGTCGTTGCCGAGTGGTTCGAGGCATTCGAGGGATGAATCTGTCGGGCGAGGCCCTCGCTGCGTTGGCGGAGAGGGTGCGCAGAAAGGCAGGCGATCGCCTCGTGCTCGGGATCGTCGGGCCGCCGGGAGCGGGGAAGTCGACGCTGGCCGAGCGGCTTCGAGACCAACTCAACGAGTCCGGGGACGTCGCGGTCGTCGCGCCGATGGACGGTTTCCACCGGAGCAACGGCGACCTGGACGCGATAGGTGCGCGGGCACGGAAGGGAGAGCCGGAAACCTTCGACGCCGAGAGGTATGTGGAGGCGTTGCGACAGGTGCGGGGCCGGGAGCGAGTCGAGTGGCCTACGTTCAGCCGGGTCATCGACGAGCCGGTGCCTGGAGGGGTCGTGATCGATGGCGAGTCGATCGTGATCACCGAGGGCAACTACCTGCTGCTGGACGAGGGGCCGTGGAAGGACGTACGCGGCCTGCTGGATGAGGCCTGGTTCGTCGATGTCCCGGACGAGATCCTGGTGCCCAGGTTGCTCGAGCGGTTCCTCGCCGGCGGGAGGTCGCGGGAGAAGGCGGAGGCGAAGATCACGCGGAGCGATCTGCGGAATGCCGCTCTGGTGCGGGCGACGCGGGATCGAGCGGATCTCGTCCTCGGTGGCTTCGTGTCGGGCTAAGGTCTGACGGCCTTGGCCAATATCCCCGGGAGTACGTGAACGATGAGTGATGCCCGGCATCGGCGCCGACAGAAGCGGCAGAGGAACCTGAAGCGTGGGTCTTCCCGGAGAGTTGTACGCGAGGTTCGTCGAGCCAGGGGACTCCAGTCGATGTCGGGGACGTGGGAGGGCTGGCCCGATTGGCTCCGCTATTCGTTAGGGGGCGCGGCCATCGTCGGAGGGTTGCTCGTGCTCCTCCCCGCCGGCGAGTGGCTCGACGTCCAGGGTGACACGAAAGAACGGGCCGAGGTTGTCGCGGTGCGTGCACACCCCGGAACCGACTACTGCCATACGCGGACCGATGGAACCAGACCAAACCGTTCAATCACCTGGCACTCCCTGAATCCTCCGGACGGCATGGATGAGACCTTCGTCCAGATCGAAGGATGCTTCGTCCCGGACGTCGGTGAGACCTTCACCGTCTATCGGGTCGGAGGTGAGCCCGGGAGCGTTCGGGTGCGTGTGAACCCGGCGGACTCGATCGGGGAGGTCCTTCAATGGGCGGGATTCGGCGCAGGTGCCGGCGTGTTTGTCGGGATCCTCTATCTCGGCATCGACCGGGCTCAAGACCGATTCGCCAATTGGCGCGGGAACCATCCGGGCCGACGGTGGATCAAGCGCTGAGCGGCACGTCTGATCAGGCCTCGGACGCGGCGCAGTCGATCAGGAACGACATCAGCTCGGTGGCGTCGTCGGTGGTGACGAGGGTGTCGAGGGCGTGGTCGAGCTCGAGGCGCCGGGAGTGCGGGACGACGACGGCGTCGAAGCCGTTCGAGATCAGGATGCCGGTCATCATCAGCAGGGCGGTGCGCTTGTTGCCGCCGGCGTAGAACCGGGTCCGGGCGGCGGAGCAGAAGTAGATCAGCGCCTGGAGCCGTGGGTCGTCGGTCTCGGCAAGGCGCTCCTGCAGGGTGGTGAAGCGGGTTCGGAGCAGCTCCCTGCCGTCGCGGCGCAGGGTGCCCTCGCCGCGGAACCGTCCGGCGTCGGGCGTCTCGTGGCGGGCGACGATGCGGTTGAGGCGGTCGGACGTCGATTTGTCGATATGGAACCTGCCGTAGCCGACCAAGTCGCGGAGCGCGCCGTACGCCTCGCTGAGCGCCAGCACCTGCCGCTCCTCCCCGGCCGGGCGGTCGCCGACGGTGACGCCGGCGAGGAGGGTGCGGACCTCGGGAAGGGTGAAGCTGTTGCCCTCGAGGCTCGCGGCGTGCCAGACCAGCTCGGGCAGGTTCGCGCGGAACCGGCGCCAGGCGCTCTCGGTGTCGCTCGGGAGCATGCGGGCGGTGTCGACCTCGGTCCACCAGACGCCGGTGTCGCGTACCTGGTCGTCGCGGTCCGCGACCTCGCGGTAGGAGTCGTCTGTGGTCGACTTGCGGGCGGCGTACGTCTCGGGGTCGGGCGCCCAGCGGGGCTGTTTCGTCACCACGTCCGGATCTCCTCGCGGGCGCGGTCCGCGGCGTCGCCGCCGACCGAGATGGCGTCGATGGCGATCTGGATCGGGGCGGCGTAGACCACCTGGTCACGTTCGAACGCGCCGAGGAACAGGTCGGGTTCGGCGGCGGCGACGACCACGGTGGAGCGGTGCGCGGCGGACGCGGGGCGGAGTGTGCCACCGGCGAGAGAGGCCTGGACCGCGCTCGGGTCCTCGCACCACAGGACCGAGATCCGGGGTACGGCCTCGTCGAAGGACGGCAGGTCCAGGCCGGCCGCTCCGGAGAGCGCCCAGCGCCCGCCCGAGGCGTCGCCGACAGAGGCGAGCCGCCCGATGGTGGCCTCACCCGCCAGGAGAACGGCATCCGGACGGTCGAGAAGACCGGAGGCGCGTGCCGCCTCCTCGATGATCTGGACCGGGTCGCCGTCGGCCCAGGCGTCGAGCCGGCCGGCCCAGCGCTCGACGTCGGGGTCCACCTCGGCGGGATACAGCGGATCGAGAATTGCTCGCGCCCCCGCTGCTGCTGCCGGCGCCGCCAGCGGAGACGCACTCATCGCCAGGCCGACGCCACACGCCGTGGTGATGTTGTCGAGCGTGTCGACGGACGGGCTGACCACGCCGTTGACGATCCGATGGACCGTCGAGGCGGAGACGCCGGCGCGCGCGGCCACCTGGCGAGCGCTGAGGCCCGAGCGCTCGATGCACTCCGCGACGAGCCGCCCGACCGCCTGTTCCATATATGCAACGCTAGGCCGCGATGTTGCATATATGGAACAGGCACGCCGACGTACGGTCTTCTAAGGTGTGCGCCATGACGCGACCGATCACGCTGCTTGTCGAGGGAGAGTCCGACAAGGCTCTGGTGGAGGCGCTGGCGCCGCGCTACGGGGTGGACCTGGCCGACCTCGGGATCGAGGTCGTCTCGATGAACGGGGCCGGGAACGCGGGGCGCTACATCCGGGAGACGACCGCGGCCGGACATCGCGTCGGCGGCCTCTACGACGAGGCCGAGGAGCACTTCGTCACCAACGCGCTGGGCCGCCAGGTCGGGGAGGACCTCTCCGGCCAGGGCTTCTTCGCCTGCCGCCGCGACCTCGAGGACGAGATGATCCGGGCGATCGGCGCCGCGCGGATCGTCGAGATCCTCGAGGCCAACGGCGAGGGCGGCAAGTTCCGTACGCTGCAGAACCAGCCCGAGCACCGCGGCGAGGAGGTCGCCGACCAGCTGCACCGCTTCTTCGGCACCGCCTCCGGACGCAAGATCCGCTACGGCACGATCCTCGGCGAGGCCGTCGAGCTCGAGTCGATCCCGGACCCGCTCATCGGGCTGCTGACCTGGTGCTGGGGCTGACCGGCTCGTCCGGGACGTGGATCAGCAGATCGCCAGGCTGGCAGTCGAGCTCGCGACAGATGGCGTCGAGGGTGGAGAGGCGGACCGCCCGCGCCTTGCCCGTCTTGAGGATGGAGAGGTTGGCGAGAGTGATCCCGACCCGGTCGCTCAGCTCGGTGAGGGTCATCCTCCGGTCGAGCAAGACGTGATCGAGTCGGACGTCGATCGCCATTACACCGTCAGCCTCTGTTCGTGTTCCAGACGTACACCGCGTTTGAAGACCTCGGCCAAGAGGAGCAGCAGGATCCCGAAGGCGATCGGGGTGAGGTCCATGCCGGGCTCCATCGAGCCTAGTTCAAGGCTGTGGACGTCGCTCATCGTCGTCAAGCCGTAGTCCCACGCCTTCGGGCTGAGGAACAGCCACAGGAACGGCTCCACGAACTCCCAGGCGATCAAGGTTGCGCCGATGATCCGAAGCCGGCGCACGACCGCGTCGGTGAACGGATCGCCTTGCGAGGCGGCGCGCAGCAGCAACCACAGCTGGGCGAGGAGGAAGGCGACGATGAGGAGGCTGAGCACCGCCATCGCGTACAGCGACGCGATCAACGCGTTCCAGCCGGCGTCGGCCTCGAAGTAGATCTGGCCGTCGAGCAAGACCCCGACGGCCCGGACGTTGCCCGGAGGCTCGTCATATCCGCCCATGCTCTCCGGGCCGTGGAACTGGACGTATTCACAGTCCAGGTCGGCGGGATCGACGTCGGGATCGATATGCGGGCAGATGTCGAAGTAAGCCCCGACATCCCATGACGGCTGATAGGTCAGCTCCACGAGGTCGGTGCCGGGGATCAGGCTGACCTTGTGGGGTAGCTCGGTGCGTCCGGAGAGTCCGGAGACTGCCACTGCCGTCAGCACCAACGCGGCGACGGTGGCGCAAGCTGCGGCGGCGAGGGCGAACCAGGAGGCGATGGCGAACGCGCGATTGTGGGGCACGGCTCACTCCGTTTTTCGATAGATGTTTATCGAGAAACAATGTAGAGCGGTCGATAACAGGCGTCCCGAGAACTCGACATTCTTCTAGGGCTCCATGTCGTCGTGGACGACGACGCGGGAGAGCTCGATGGTGCCGTCGGGGCACTTCCAGAAGTGCAGCCGGCGGGCGCTGGGCGTGTGGATCTGCATCGAGACCCGATAGCAGACCGCGCCGTCGGGGCGGGACTGTGGCGCGGAGTTGCCCCCGGCAGAGGTACGCAGCTGGTGCAGCTCGCGGCCGGTCGACTGCTCCGCGAGGCCGGTGAGCACTTCCATGACCACGTCGGCGATCTTGTCGACGGTGATCCCCTCGAGCGCGTCGACGCTGCCGAGGAACCGCTCCCCGATCGCGAAATCGGGCAGCGGGCGGGTCGGCTGCTCGCCGACCGGGATCCGGCGCGCCCAGGCGGCCTCGACCAGGTGGCGGAAGCCGCGCTCGCGGTCGGCGAAGACCGGCAGGGCGACCTCGGGCGGCGCGGTCCGCTGCTTGGCGCGGCGGAGCTGGGAGCGCATCCGGGCCAGCTCGACGTCGCGGGTCTCGACCTGCCGGGCGGCTCGAGCGAGGTCCTTGGCGAACTGCACGCGCTCGTTGCGCAGCCCCGAGACCTGGTCGCGGAGCTCGGTCAGCTCGGCCTCGAGATGCGCCTTCTCGGCCTTGATCGCGGTGACCTGCAGCGACATCGACTGCACCGCGGCCTTCTTCGCCGGCGCGGGCTCCGTCTCCGCCGCCGGCGCGGGCACGGGCTCGGGCGGAGGCGCCGGCCGGACCGCGCGGACCGGCTCGCCCTTGCGCCGCGGCATCATCGCCGGGCTCGGGATCGCCGCCCTGGCAGGAGCCTCGGCAACGGGCTCGGAAGCCATCTCGACCGTCACAACCGGCTCAGGTACCGCAGCGACCTCGGGAGGCGCGGGTTCGGTCTCGACATGCTCGACGACCGCAGGCGGAGGAGCATTCGGGTCGAGCCAGGGAGGACCACCTGCATAGAGCGCCAGGGCTTCGCGGACGGTGTCGTGCTCGCGGACCTCGCGCAGCGACAGCCGCCACTTGGGTCCGGTGGCGACGACCCGGGCGAGCACGACCTCGCCGGGGGTGAGGAGCGCCTGGAGGTCGTCGTCGGGGTCGCCGGTCACATCCGAGCGGAAGAGCTCGACGGTGACGTCGGGGTGCAGGCGCAGGTCCGCGGAGCCGGCCAGGACGGAGCGGACCTCGGCGGGGACGACGTCCCCGGCGGCGTACGTCTTCAGTGCCTCGTCGGCGGTGGGGCGGCTCTCTCGGATGTCGAGCCAGCGTGACTTCTTCTCCAGTACGCCGTCGACGTGCATCCCGGGTGCCAGGACGCGCTCGATCGGGACGCCTGCCTGGGCGAGCTGGGGCGGGACCGAGGCCATGTCGCCACCACCGAGGTCGACCAGCGCGCGCTCGCTCATGATCGAGCGCACCGTGCCGGCACGCCGCTCGCGGGTGGAGGCGGTGCGGGCGCTGTCGAAGAGGCCGGCAGCCGCGGCCATGTCGAGGGCGTCGTCGATGAGCTGTCCGGTGAGCTTGCGGCCCTCGGACTTGCTCCACGCGAACCGCAGCGGGGCCTGCTTCAGATCGATGTTCCACCCCAGTCCGACCGGGTAGACCCGACCGGCGCCGCCGTAGACCTGCGTGCCCGGCGTCATCTTGTTGGAGAAGGCCCAGGTGTGGCCGCCCGTCGTGACCAGGTAGAGGTCGGCGAGGTCGCCGATCTCGGCCGCGATCTGCTCGACGTCGGCGTAGGGATCGGTGTGCCCCGACGCGACCGTCACCACCACGGTCGGCTTCGTGCGGGAGTTGCCGTTGAGCAGCGCCGCCAGGGCCTCGGCCTCGGACGTGTTCGTCACGCGTTTGATCGCAGACATGCCCCTCCTTTCACAAAAACTTACAGCGAACGGAAAGCGGACCTAGGTCAACGACCCGGCCTTTGACGGAGCATTCGGCAGATGCCGATACCGGGGGCGGCTGTCAATGACGCGCCGGTGTCATATTTGACTCGCCAGTCTATCTAGAGGCGTGACGCATTTACGACATTGGCAGGTATCTGCCGCACTTCAGCGACCCGAATGACTGCGGATGTAACAAATCGGGACAACGCTTTCCCCTGGCAATAATCGATCCGTCCGCATTACCCGGGAAACGCGCACGATCTGTCACGGGCTTTGCCGACGGTTTCCGCAAGGAGACCCACCTTGAGATATTCACGCCTCGGCCGATCGGCCGTAGCAGCCACAGGCATACTCGCCGCCACGGCTGCGATGCTTGCCGCTACACCCGCATTCGCCGGCACCCCTACAGCCGACGACAAGGCCCCCGCGGCCAAGCTCTCATCCACCCTCGAGTCGAAGTTCGAGAAGTCGGACTCGACCGACTTCTGGCTCCGGTTCTCCGACAAGGCCAACCTCGGGCCCGCTTCGTCCATCAAGGACTGGACCGAGCGCGGTCAGTACGTCGTCGACACGCTGGAGAAGACGGCGAAGGCATCTCAGGCCGGCGCCGTCGCCGAGCTCGACGCCGCCAAGGTCTCCTACAAGACGTACGCGATCTCGAACGCGATCCTGGTGAAGGACGGCTCCGAGAAGCTGGCTCTTCAGCTGGCCGCGGACCCGGAGATCAAGACCGTCCACGAGCGCGCCAAGCTCTCGCTCGTGGAGCCGGTCAAGGAGGAGGCGGCTACCAAGGCGCCGCAGGGCACCGAGTGGGGCATCGACTTCATCAACGCCCCCGAGGCCTGGGAGCAGGGCGCCACCGGCGCCGGGATCACCGTCTCCAGCGTCGACTCCGGCACCGACTACACCCACCCGGCCCTGGTGAACCAGTACCGCGGCAACAACGGTGACGGCACCTTCACCCACGACTACAACTGGTTCGACGCCTACGGTGACTGCACCAGCGGTCCCTGTGACCTCGACGGCCACGGCACCCACACGATGGGCACCATGGTCGGCGACGACGGCGCCGGCAACCAGATCGGTGTCGCGCCCGACGCCGAGTGGATCGAGACCAACGGCTGCTGTGGCACCGACGCCGGTCTCCTCGAGTCGGGCTGGTGGCTCCTCGAGCCGACCGACGCCAACGGGGAGAACCCGGACGTCTCCAAGCGCCCGCAGGTCATCAACAACTCCTGGGGCTGGAACGGCGTCGGCTACATCGACTCGTTCTTCGACGATGTGAACGCCGCTTGGAACGCAGCCGGCCAGTTCTCCTCGTGGGCCTCGGGCAACCCGGGTTCCATGTGCCAGGGGACGTCCTCGCCGGGCGCGAACACGCTCACCTACTCGGTGGGTGCGGTCGACTCCTCCGGCGCCGTCGCCTCGTTCTCGGGCCGCGGCCCGGGTCAGGACGGTCTGGTCAAGCCCAACATCGCGGCACCGGGCGTGAACGTACGCTCGTCCGTCCCGGGTGGTGGGTACGCCAACTACAACGGCACCTCGATGGCGGCTCCGCACCTCGCGGGCGCGGTCGCGGCGCTGTGGAGCTACAACCCGACCCTGATCGGTAACGTCGAGGAGACCCGCCGCCTGCTCAACGAGGCGGCGACCGACGTCGACGACACCACCTGTGGTGGCACCGCCGAGAACAACAACGTGTACGGCGAGGGCTACCTCGACCTGGCACGCCTGATCGCCCTGGCTCCGGCCGAGGGCGGCACGGTGGCGGGCACCGTCACCAGCGGCGGCGACCCGATCGAGGGGGCGACCGTCGAGCTCGACGGCTCGGCTCTCGACCGCACCCTCACCACCGACGCCGAGGGTCACTTCTCGGCCGACGTGTTCGTGGGTGACTACGACGTGACCACCTCGGCCTTCGGCTTCATCACCGAGACCGGGACCGCATCGGTCACCGAGGACGCCACCACGACCGTCGACTTCGACCTCGCCGAGGCCCCGAAGCACACGGTCAGCGGTGCGGTCACCAACGCCAGCACCAACGCCCCGATCGCGGGGGCCGAGGTGCTGCTGTCACCGGGCAACCTGTCCGCGACCTCGGGTGCCGACGGAACCTACTCGATCGCGGGCGTCCCGGAGGGGACGTACACGATCTTCACCGAGGGGTCCGGCTGTGCCGAGGCGACGAGCTCCGAGATCGAGGTCACGGGCAACAAGACCCACAACGTGAAGGTCGTCTTCTCCTACGACGACTTCGGGTACTTCTGCTCGGAGGGCTCGAGCGGCGTACGTTCCGGGACCACCGCGCTGGGGCTCGAAGGTGACGACGCGGCCGCCTCGGTGGACCTGCCGTTCAGCTTCCCGCTCTACGGAGGCAACTACGCCAAGGCGTACGTCGCTTCCAACGGTCACGTGAACTTCCTCGCCTCCAGCACGGCCTTCAGCAACGTCGCGATCCCGTCCACGGGCGTGCCGAACGCTGCGATCTACCCGTTCTGGGACGACCTCGACGCTCGCGGCGCCGCGGACGTCTACACCGGGGCGACCACGGTCGACGGCGTGGACGCGTTCGTCATCGAATGGCGTGACGTCTTCCCGCTGAACAGCTCCACGGACCTGCTCGACTTCTCGGTCACCCTCTTCGAGGACGGCCGCGTCGAGCTCGGCTACGGGGACCTGCCCAGCACCGACCGCGCCCGGGGCAGCTCGGCCACGATCGGCATCGAGAACGCCACCGGCACCATCGCCACCCAGTTCTCCCTCAACACCGCGTCGCTGAGCGACAACAAGTCGATCACCTTCGACCTGGCCCCGATGGGCACGGTCTCCGGTGTCGTCAAGGACTACAACACCAAGGAGGGCATCGACGGCGCCGAGGTCACCCTGACCCCGACCGCCGGTGGGTCCGTCAAGACGATCGAGACCGGCGCCGACGGCTCCTACAGCGCCGACCTGGTGACCGGGAAGTACGGCGTGAGCTTCACCGCGCCCGACTACGAGGCGATCAGCCGCAACCTCACCGTCGCCGAGGACACCACGCTCACCTCCAACGCCCAGCTCAAGGCCGGCAAGCTCGCTGTCACCCAGACGGCGCTGAACGCCAACCTCGCGATGGGTGGCTCGGTCTCCCGCAACCTGAAGATCACCAACACCGGGTCCGCACCCGCCGAGGTCGATCTGGGCGCCAGCGGCGAGGAGGTCGTCATCCAGGGTGACAAGACCGCCTCGGCCGGCGTCACCAAGAGCCCCACCAAGAAGGCCACGGCGGTCGAGACGAAGCCGGGATCCGCGTCGAAGTCGAAGGGCCTGACCTCGTCGAAGTCGGGGAGCAAGCTCGGCTCGTCGGGCCAGCCCTCGGTCACGGCGCTCGCGCCCACGCCCGCGGGTGAGACGACCCTGTCCCACTCGAGCTCGCACGAGGTCGTGCAGGCCAGCTCGGTCGCGTGCCCCTCGGGGACCACGACGATCCTGCGGACCTACTCGCCGGGTGACTTCGGGATCTCGGGAGGCTTCACGCCCACCAGCGTGAGCTTCGCGGTCCAGGAGACGGCCAGCGGGAACACGCCGGTGACGGCGACGCTCTACACGCTCCCGGCCGGTGCTGCGTTCACCTTCGCCAACCTGACCTCGATCGGGTCGGGCACCACGACGGTGACCAGCGACTTCGGGGCGACCTACACGGTGCCGATCGCCGCATCGACGGAGATCGCTCCGGACGACATCCTGGTCGTCGCGGTCGCGGGTGGCGCGGTCTACTTCGGCGGCAACCCGGCCGCCGAGACCTCGCCGACCTACCTGGCCTCCGACGCCTGCGGTACGCCGGAGCCGACGGATGCCGCGGAGCTCGGGTTCCCCGACTCCAACATCATCCTCGATGTGACCGGTGAGGCCGGTGGCAGCGGTGGTGGCGTCGCGTGGCTGGACGTCCAGCCGCCGTCGTTCACCCTGGCGCCGGGCAAGTCGGTCACCGCGATCGCCACGTTCGCAGCCACGGTCGACCAGCCGGGCACCTACACGGCGAACGTGACCATCGGGAACAACACCCCCTACACCGTGGCGCCGGTCCCGGCGACCATGATCGTGAAGGCGCCCGCGGGCTGGGGCAAGATCACGGGCACGGTGACGGGCTCGGGTGAGCCGGTCGAGGGTGCTGTGGTGGCCCTCGACGGCGTGTCGTACGACGTGACGCTGCGGACCGATGCCGACGGTACCTACGGGTACTGGATGCAGAAGTCCAACGCGCCGCTCCAGGTGGTCGTCGCGGCCGACGGGTTCGTCCCGGCGACCAAGAAGGCGCAGATCGTGGCTGGTCAGACGACTGTCTACGACTTCGACCTGAAGCCGCTCGACTAGCTCTCCAGCGATGGCCCCGGACACACCCAGTGTCCGGGGTCATCGCTCGTTCGTTCGGAACCGCTCGGGCGGAGCTCGAATGTCGGTGCTGCGGTGTACGATCGCGGCGCCGCGAGAACAACCCCCTAACCAGCCCCTATGCCTCATTCCTCCATGCCGGCCGTCGCCGAGATCCTGCGCCTGCGGGCTCCGTTGAGCCTGCAGGTCCTGCGCGCCGCTTTGAAGGGCAAACGGGTGCTGCTGACCGAGGAGGAGCTGCTCGCCGTGCTGAAGTCGGGCGGCTTCGCCGAGGGGCCGCCGGGGCAGTGGAGCCTGGCTCCTGCCTCGACCCCGGCGCCCGCGCCGGCTCGGTTCAACCAGGCCTTGCTGGCTTCGCGCGCGGGGGTCGAGGGTGACGTACTCCTGAAGGTGCTGGACGCGCTGGTCACCGACCACCCCGAGGTCAACTGGGGTGCGCTGCGGGACCGGCTCGAGTCGGGCGCCGACGTGCCCGTCTCCGACCGCACCCTCGGGCTGCTCGAAGCGGGCGTACGCCGCTTCGAGGTCGCCCGGCTGAAGGCCGAGAAGCAGCAGGCCGAGGAGCGTGCCCGGGAGGCGGAGCGGCGCCGGGAGCTGCAGCAGCTGGCCGAGAGCGAGGTCGCGATGTTGCGCGCCGAGCTCGACGACGAGCGGCGGCGCGCCCACGACGCGGCCCTCGAGCGGGACCGGCTGCGGCAGGAGGCCGAGAAGCTGGTGGCGCTGAAGGAGCAGGAGACCGCCGCCTGGGTCGCCACCGCCGCGGGCGGCTGGATGCTCGATCTCGGTGCGCCGGAGACCTTCGGCGAGGAGAAGCTCCGCCAGGCGCTCGGCCAGCTCGAGTCAGCCCTGGTCGTGCTCAACGTGAGCATCGGCTCGCGAGAGCTCGAGGCGGTCGTGGTGCATCCGGGTGGGGTCGCGGTCATCGAGCAGCACGACATCCCCTCGACCGCCGGCATGGTCGAGGTGCCGGCCTCGGGCGCGGCCTCCGTCGACGGCCGCCCGCTGGAGGTCGCCGATCCGCGCACCGATGTGCTCGCCGCCGTACGCCTCCTGCAGAAGACCGCCTCCCTCGACCTCGCCTATCTGCCCGTGCTCGCCTTCCAAGGGCCCGCGGAGGCCGAGGGTGAGGACGTGCTCGTCTGCCTCACCGCCGAGGTCGACCTCGCGGTCGACGACATGCTCCACTCCCAGGCCTCGCGGGTCTCGGCCGACGACGCGGTGGCGCTGCTGGCGAAGCTCGGTGTACCCGCCCTGCCGGAAGCGCCGTCCGGTTTCTGACCCTCCCGCCGAGGCGTCAGGTAGGTCGGGCGAGGCGTCAGGTAGGTCGGACGAAGCGTCAGGTACGTCGGGCGAGATGTCATCTCGTGCCCACTCGGCCGACCAGAGTGACGTGTCGGCCGACGCATGCGACGTGTCGGCCGACGGGGGTGACGCCTCGGCAGGTCAGATCAGGCCGGCGGCGCGGGCGGCGTCGGCGTAGGCGGCGGCCAGGGTCGGGACGGTCTCGTGCGCGTTGAGGCCCGACGGGTTCGGTACGACCCAGAGCTCGGCGCCGGCCAGCGGCTCGGGCTGGCGTCCCTGCTTGGCCTTGGGGCGGTTGAAGGCGGTCCGGTAGGCGGTGATCCCGGCGATCGCGACGACGGTCGGTTTCCGGCGTGCGACCAGGGAGAACAGCTCGGCGCCGCCCTCCTTGAGCTCGGCGTTGGAGAGCTCGGAGGCCTTGGCCGTGGCGCGCCGGACGATGTTGGTGAAGCCGATGCCCCGAGCCCGGAAGTAGTCGCGGTCCTCCGGCGTCATCCCCGCCGAGGCGTCGATCGGCCGGGTGGTGATCCCGGCCCGGAAGATCGCCGGATAGAAGCGGTTGAGCGGGTGCGCGAAGTGGGTCTGGGTCGCCGCGGTCCACAGGCCGGGGTTGATACCGACGAAGAGGAGCCGCAGCGGTTGGTCGTCTGCGGGAAGGAGGTCGGGGACCGAGGCGCCGTAGTAGGTCTGGAGCTCGGCCTGGGTGAAGCGGGCCACGGCGCGATCCTTCCATCTGGATAACGAGCGGGCCGCCGGGGGTGCAACAGCGGGGTGCCGTGGGGAGTATGTGGAATATGCACCCCACGCGTCTTCTCCCACTCGCACTCGCTGCGACGGCGCTCCTGCTCACGGCCTGCGGCACCTCCGAGGACGCGAGCGACCCCGGCGCGAGCCCGTCGCCCTCGGCCTCTTCCTCGCCGGCTTCGCCGTCGCCGTCCCCGTCGTCGCCCTCGCCGTCCGGAACTCCGAAGCCGAAGCCCCAGCCCGAGCCCTCGCGCCCGCCGAGCTCGGAGAAGCCCGTCCGCGGCCTGGTCTCGGCCGGCGGCGCGGCCGAGGGCGACCTGGAGAAGACCGCGACGCCGCTGCCGGACGAGGCTGCGATCAAGGCGTACGCAGCCACCCTCGGCACCTCGCTCCAGGCCTCCTTCACGACGAAGGCGACCACCCTGCTCGCCCACGTCCCGGCGGGCCAGCGGCTCTATGCCCAGACGGTCTACGACGGTTGCGAGGCGCCGGACCCGGCGACGATCACGGCCTCGACGAGCGGCGGCGACGTCGTCCTGCACGTCACCCCGCCGAAGAGCACCAAGATCCAGTGCCTGGTGGCCGAGCGATCGGTCGCGTTGCTGAGTGTCGATCAGCCAGTCGGCTAACGTTCCCCGCGTGCGGGAGCCGTGGAACACCTTCGTCGAGGGCGACAACCTCGATGTGCTCCGGGCGCTCGCGAAGGCGGGGGAGAAGTTCGACCTGATCTACATCGACCCGCCCTACAACACCGGCAGCCTCTTCGCCTACCACGACGACCGTCGCGGGGAGGACGGGAAGCGAGCCGGCCGCCACGACGCCTGGGTGGCCATGATGAGGCCCCGGCTGCAGGCGGCGCGCACCGTGATGTCGGAGCGGGCGGCGATCTACGTCTCGATCGACGACAACGAGGCCGCCCACCTGAAGGTCCTGATGGACGAGGTCTTCGAGGAGCGCAACCAGCTCGCGCAGATCGTGGTCAACCTCAACCCCAAGGGCCGCCAGCTCGGCAACGGGTTCGCCACCTCCCACGAGTATCTGCTGGTCTACGCCAAGGACGCCCGGGCCTGCGCGCTGGAGTCGAGCATCCCCGAGGCCGTCAACGAGCAGGACTTCCCGCTGGTCACCGACGACGGGCGTCATTACCGGCGGCTGCCGCTGCGCAACACCAACAAGAAGTTCAACCCGGCGACCGCCCGGACGCTCCACTTCCCGGTGTGGGGAGATCCGGACTCCGGACGTGTTGCGGTCGAGCCGTTCGCCGGCGGACAGGAGATCTGGCCGGTCTTCGGTGACGGTCGCCCGGCGGTCTGGCGATGGAGCGCCCCGCTGATCGCGGCCCGTCCCGACGACCTGATGTGCCGTCGCGTACGCGGGAAGCTGGGGGAGCGCGTCGACGTCTACCAGCGCGACTGGCTCGCCCGCGACGCCTCCGGTGAGGCGAGGCGCAAGAAGCTCACCACGATCTGGATGGCCGAGGAGATCGGCTCGACCGACTCCGCCGTCGCGGAGCTGAAGTCCCTGGTGGGGCCGCTGTTCGAGTCGCCGAAGCCGACCGGTCTGATCCGGCGGATCCTGGCCACGATGCCGACCGACGCCAGGGTCCTCGACTTCTTCGCCGGCTCCGGCACTACCGGCCACGCGGTCGCGCTCGCCAACGTGGAGGACGGGGCGCGGCGTACGTGCTGGTCCGTCCAGATCGCCGAGACGACCCGACCGGGGTCGAACGCGGCCAAGGCAGAGATGGCGTACGTCTCCGACGTCACCCGCGCACGGTTGCGGGCCGTGGTCGCGGCCCACGGGAACGGCGGCGCGGAGGGGTTGGTCGAGCGCGACCTGGGTGAACTTCGTGCGCGATCTGGTGACCCTGTGACCCGGGGAGCGTAGAACGCCCATGGCCATCGGTGTTCCCCGCCTCCGGATCGGTTCGACCGAGGTCATCGCCCTCGCCGACGGCGACGGCCCGTTCTTCTCCCCGCGCGCCGACGCCTTCCCCGAGGCGACGGCCGCTCAGTGGGCCGAGGTCGACCGCTTCGATCCTGGCGCGGTCGACTCCGAGGGCCGATGGCGGCTCCAGTTCCGCGCCTACGCGATCCGCAGCGACACGGGCCTCACCGTCGTGGACGCCGGGATCGGTCCCGCGGACGGTCCGGCCGCCTCGTGGGCTCCCGTGCCCGGTGTGCTTCCGCAGTCGCTCGACGCCGCGGGCATCGACCCGGCCGAGGTCGACACCGTGGTGCTCACGCACCTGCACACCGACCACGTCGGATGGGCGGTCGTGACCGAGGCGAACGGCCGCCGTCCCTACTTCCCGAACGCTGAATACCTGCTCCAACGGGCGGAGTACGACGCCCTCGACGCGCTCAACCCGCAGCTTCGCGAGACCCTCACCGACCCGCTCGCGGCGGCCGGCCGGCTCCGGCTCCTCGACGGGGACACGCCGCTGCGCGCCGGGCGTACGGTCGCCACGCCCGGTCATACGCCCGGGCACCAGAGCGTGCTGGTCGCCGACGGGCGCGAGCTCGCGCTCGTCACCGGCGACCTCCTCGTACACGCGCTCCAGCTGCTCCATCCCGAGCTCGCCTACTCGCACGAGATCGACCCGGAGGCGGCCAGACGCTCGAGGGAGCGCATGCTCAGCCGCGACACCGCGACCACGCTGCACCTGGCGACGCCGCACCTGACGGAGCCGTTCATCTCGGCGTGATCCTGGGTGAACTTCTTGCAACATCTGGTAACCGGGTTACATAGGGCGCGTAAAACGCGGCATCGTCTGGGGGCGACCGAACACCTCACCTCGGGAGACCCCCATGAACCTCCGTGGACTGTTCATCCTTGCCTGCGGCGCCCTCGTGCCGCTCACGATTCCGGCGGCAGCACACGCCGAGTCCTACTCCCAGTCGCTCTCGACCGCCATCGGCGACCTCCCGGTCGCGGCCGAGAACCGCACCGGCTACAGCCGTGACCTCTTCCAGCACTGGATCGACGCCGACGGCGACGGCTGCAACACCCGCAACGAGGTGCTGATCGCGGAGGCCGAGGAGGCCCCCACGGTCGGCTCGAGCTGCTCGCTGTCGGGCGGCCGCTGGTACTCCTACTACGACGGCGTCTCCTGGACCGCCACCAGCGACATCGACATCGACCACATGGTCCCGCTCGCCGAGGCCTGGGACTCCGGAGCCCGCACCTGGACCTCGACCGAGCGCAAGAACTACGCCAACGACCTCGGCTACTACGGCTCGCTCGTCGGCGTCACCGACAACGAGAACCAGGAGAAGTCCGACGCCGACCCCGCCGAGTGGATGCCCGACCTGCAGAAGTGTCGCTACCTGAAGGAGTACGTCTCGGTGAAGATCCGCTGGGGCCTCTCCGTCGACAGCACCGAGAAGTCGGCGCTCACCAACCTCACCTCCGCCAACGGCTGCGGCAGCCAGACCGTCTCGGTGACCCTCGCCCGCTGACCTTCCCCGGCCGACTCCGCAGAAGTGGTGGCCGAATCGGTGGAAATGGCGTACGAGATCCCGATCTCATTCGCCAGAACGACCGATTCGGCCGCCACAACTGAGGACTCGGCTGGCCTAGGATCTGCGACATGGCGTTCACTGCTCCGCGAGTCACACGTGAGCAGGTGGAGTCCGACGTACGTCGTCGACTGGCGCGGCTGAAGTCGAAGCGCTGGCACGTGCTGCAGGCCGCCGCGGCAGCCGGGGTGGCGTGGTTCATCGCGGCCTCCCTGCTCGGCCACGTGCAACCCGTCTTCGCGCCGATCGCCGCGGTGGTCAGCCTCGGCACCTCCTACGGCCAGCGGCTGCGGCGAGTGACCGAGGTGACCATCGGGGTGGCGCTCGGGGTCTTCCTGGGCGACATCGTGGTGCAGGTCATCGGCGAGGGCGCCTGGCAGATGACTCTGGTGGTGGCGATGGCGATGGCCGTCGGGATCTTCATCTCCTCGGGGCAGGTCTTCCGCAACCAGGCCGCGGTGCAGTCGATCTTCGTGATGGGGCTGCTGCCGACGCCCGGCGCGGCGTTCACGCGCTGGACCGACGCGCTGATCGGTGGTGCGGTCGCGCTGGTGGCCGCCTCGATCGTGCCTGCCGCGCCGCTGCGGCGGCCCGGCGAGCAGGCGGCCGTGGTCGCCAAGAAGATCGCCTCGCTGCTGCGCGCCGCCGGCCAGGTGATGCTCGATGCGGACGCTGTCCACGGGCTCAAGGTGCTCGCCGACGCGCGCGCCACCGACCCGCTGATTCGCGAGCTGCAGGACGCGTCCGACGAGGGCATGTCGGTGCTGGCCGTCTCGCCGTTCCGGTTCCGACATCGCAGCCACGTGCACCGGATGGCCGAGCTCGTCGAACCGCTCGACCGCGCGCTGCGCAGCACCCGCGTACTGGTGCGGCGGGCGGCGGTGTCCGCCTACCGCGGCGACGTCGTGCCGGAGAGCTACTACCAGCTCGCCTTCGGGCTCGCCGATGCTGTCGATGTCGTCGAGGCCGAGCTCGCCGCCGGCCTCGGCCCGGACGGACTGAGCCAGGAGGCCAGGTCGGTGCTGTTGCTGGTCGGCGAGCACTCGGCCGAGGTGGAGCGTACGGAATCGCTCAACGCCGAGGTCATCCTCGTCCAGATCAGGTCGATCATCGTCGACCTGCTCGGGGTCACCGGGATGGGGCAGTTCGAGGCGACCGACGCCCTGCCGCCGCTGCCGGCGCGCTGAATGCTCACCGAGGTAACTCGGTGAACGCGTACTCCCCTCGGGGAACTCCACGAGGAGAGTGACGCTCGACCGAGGTACCTCGGTCGGCATCCCGCTAGAGCGACCCGCGCAGGTCGCGTACGACCGAGTCGACGACCGCGACCAGATCGCCCTCGGTCGAGGCCGCGATGGCGCGTTGTCGCTGGTAGGAGGCACCCTTGTGAATGATGTCGTGCACGCCGGCGAGCTCCTTCTCGCAGCCCAGCCGGGCGGCTACCGGCTCCAGGCGCACCAGCAGATCAGCGAGGTCCTCGGTGACCAGCCGCTCCTCGGAGGCGTCGTTGAGGATCACGATCGCGTCGAGGCCGTAGCGGGCGGCGCGCCACTTGTTCTCCTGGACGTGCCACGGCGGCATCGTCACGACCGGCTCGCCGGCCGCCACCCGGGAGTCCAGGTCGACACAGAGACAGTGAGCCAGGGCGGCGATCGCGGCCAGCTCCTGGACCGTGGAGACCCCGTCGCAGATCCGGTTCTCGATGGTGCCGATCCGGGGCGAGGGCCGGATGTCCCAGCGGATCTCGCTGATGTCCTCGATCACGCCGGTGACCGTCTGGTCCGAGACGTACGCCTCGAACTCCTGCCACGTCGCGAACTGGAACGGCAGCCCGGCGGTCGGCAGCTGCTGGAACATCAGCGCCCGGTTGGAGGCGTAGCCGGTGTCCATGCCCGCCCAGATCGGTGAGGAGGCCGACAGTGCCTGGAAGTGGGGGTAGTAGGTCAGCAGCCCGTTGAGGACCGGGAGCAGCCGGTCCCGCTCCGGCATCCCGACGTGTACGTGCACGCCCCAGATCAGCATCTGTCGCCCCCACCACTGGGTGCGGTTGATCAGCTCCTCGTAGCGATGCCCCGCGGACAGCTCCTGAGTGGTCCAGGACGCGAACGGGTGGGTCCCCGCGCCGAAGAGATCCACGCCGAGATCGTCACCGGCGCTGACCACGCCGACGGTCGTCTCGCGGATCTGGTCCATGGCCTCCTCGACCGTCCCGCAGATCCCGGTGACGACCTCGACGGTGTTGCGCAGCAGCTCCCTGTGGATCCGCCCGGGATGGGGAACCCGGGGCTTGGCCCGAGCGAAGAGATGGTCCGCGACGTTGACCAGATCCCGGGTCTCGCGGTCAACGAGCGCGAGCTCCCACTCGACGCCGAGCGTCGGTCGGGGGGAGGGGTGGAAGTCGATCCGCATGTATTGAGCGTTCCTTGCACGGGCCCGTTTGTCGAGCATCGTGAATGCCTGTCGTTCACCAGCCCGATGGCACCATTTGCCCGGTGGACGCGCGTGAGGTGAACCTGACTCTGGACTTCTGCCTCCGCGTCGGTGAGCTGCTGATCTCGACCGGCGCCGGGGCCGCTGACGTGACCGCGACGATGAGGTCGCTCGCCCAACATCTGGGCCTTCGCGAGGCCGAGGTCGACGTCACCTACACCAGCCTCTCGATGAGCTATCAGGCCGACCCCGAGGCGATCCCGGTGCACACCACCCGCCAGGTCAAGAACCGCACCATCGACTACGACCACCTCACCGCCGTCGACCATCTGGTCCGCCAGGTCGTACGCGACGAGGTGGATCTCCAGGGCGCCCGGATCGCGCTGGGCCGCATCATCTCCGGCGGCCACCGCCGGCCGCGCTGGGCGGTGACGCTCGGCATGGCGGTGATGGCCGCCGCGTTCACCGTCTACGTCGGCGGTGAGCTCCGCGTGATCATCCTTGCCTTCATCTCCGGAGCCGCGATCGACCAGCTGCAGCACTTCCTCCACCGCCGCTGGCGACTGCCGCTCTTCTACATGCAGGTCGCCGGTGCGGGCCTGGCCACGCTGCTCGCGGTCATCGCCGCGGCGCTGCCGCTGGACCTCGACGTCTCCACCTCGATCGCCGCCAACATCACCGTGATGCTGGCCGGGATCAGCTTCATGGGTGCCCTCCAGGACGCCCTGACCGGGTTCCACGTCACCGCCAGCGCCCGGATCATGGAGGCACTGGTCTCCACGGCCGGGATCATCGCCGGGGTCACCGGCGGCCTGGTCTTCGCAGGTGCGGTCGGGGTGCCGATCCACGGCGCGGTGACGAGCAGCGTCACCTCGCTGCAGTCGATCACCCTGGCCAGCGTCGGTGGTGCGGTCGGCGCCGCCGCCTTCGCCTACGCGGCGTACGCACCCAAACGGACGCTGGCCCCGATCGCGGTCATCGCCGCCATCGCCGTGATCCTCTCGATCGTCGTACCCGGCGACGTCGGGCGTACGTGGCGGGTGGCCGTGGCGGCCCTCTTCATCGGTCTGGTCGCCTACTCGGTCGCCACCCGGCTGAAGGTGCCGCCGCTGGTCGTCGTGGTCTCGTCGGTCGTGCCGTTCCTGCCGGGCTACTCGATCTACCGCGGTCTCACGATGCTCGCCCAGGAGACGCCCGAGACCACCTCGGTAGGCCTGGTCGCCCTCTTCACCGCGGCGTCGGTCGCGCTCGCCCTCGCCTCCGGCGTCTACCTGGGCGAGTTCATCGCCCAGCCGCTCAGTCGCCGGTCGTGGCGGATCGAGACGCGCCTGTCCGGGCCGCGCCTCGTCGGTCCGCTGCGGAAGGACAGGGCCGACAGGGCCACCCCCGTGCCTGCTGTCGAGACCGACTCATAGGCCGCCCAGCACCTCGAACCAGCGCTCGGGGGTCGTGTCGTACGGCGCCTGGCTCTCCTTGACCGCGAGGAAGACGCGCTCGGCGGAGCCCTCGGTCATGGAGATGATCTCGGGTGGGTAGCCGTACTCGAGCTGATGGTGCTCGAACTCGTCCTCGTCGTCGATGTAGACCGAGCCGTCGAACTTCTTCACCACGTCGAGGTCCAGGTCGATGCAGGTGACCGTCGAGTCCTGCCACACCGGCGGGGTGCACATGTCGACATATATCTGCGAGCTCACCCGATCGTTGGGCCGGTTGAACGCCGGGAAGTGAGCCGCGTCGTGGTGGGGGACCAGGCTGACCGACTCCCAGTCGGCGACCCAGCCATGACCGGGGCGGGCGAACTCGGTGCCGATCGGGTGGCCGATCCACTCGCCGTGCTCGTCCTCGCCGAGGTAGAGGCCCGCGAAGGACCAATGAGGCCGGCCACCCCATTTCGTGAACTCGACACGAACAGGGTGACCGGCCTCGAAGCGCATGGCGTCAGTCTGCCTCAGCCCTGCTTCTTCGGCATCACGTACTTGGCCCCCAGCGCGATGAGGTCCTGGTAGCGCGAGCCGGTGAACTTGCCGAAGTTGTGGATCACGTGGGCGTCGAGGCCGACCAGCACGCGGGCCTGCTTCTTCTCGATGCCCTTGACGATGATCTCGGCGGCGCGAGACGGCTCCATCTTGGCGAGCTTTTCGTCGAAGAACTTCGCGGTCGCGGCCTGGTCGTCCTTGGCCGAGACGCGGGCGCTGCGGGCGACCGCGGTCTTGATGCCGCCGGGGTGGACCGAGGTGACGCCGACGTTGTGGCCGTCGATCAGCATCTCCTCGCGCAGCGCCTCGGTGAAGCCGCGAACGGCGTACTTCGCAGCGTTGTAGAAGGCCTGGTCGGGCATCGAGACCAGCCCGAAGAGCGAGGAGATGTTCACGATGTGCCCGTCGCCGGACTCGATCAGGGCCGGGAGGAAAAACTTCGTGCCGTGCACGACGCCCCACCAGTCGATGCCCATGATCCAGTCGATGTCCTCCCAGTCGAGGTCGTTGACCCGACCCGACAGCGCGACGCCGGCGTTGTTGATCACCAGGTTGACCTGACCGAAGTGGGCGATGACGCCCTCGGCGTACGTCTTGAAGGCCTCGCGGTCGGCGACGTCGAGAAGGTCCGACTTGATCTCACGGGCTCCGGCCTGCTTGGCGAGCTCGACGGTCTCGGCCAGCCCGGCCTCGTTGACGTCGGAGAGCGCGAGCCGGGCGTTGCGGCCGGCGAGGTTGACCGCGAGGGCGCGGCCGATCCCGGAGCCGGCTCCGGTGAGTACGACTACCTTGTCGTCGAAGGACTTCATGCGGGGACACTCTCCTGGGTCGTGATCGGGGCCGTGGCGGCGGTGACGGCGTACTTGTCGACGTCGAACTTGCTGGTCAGGTGGCGGAACAGGAAGGTGAAGCTCGGCCACAGGGTGGTGTTGCGGCCGTGCTCGTCGAGATACCACGACGCGCATCCGCCCTCGGACCAGACGGTGTTGTCCATCTTGCGCTGCAGGTCGTCGTTCCAGGCGGAGGTGGCGTCCTCGGTGGGTTCGACGGTGGCGTAGGAGTTGGTGCGCATGGTGCGGATCGCATCGCGGATGTAGGCCACCTGCGACTCGATCATGTAGACCATCGAGGAGTGGCCCAGGCCGGTGTTCGGGCCGACCACGAAGAAGAGGTTGGGGAACTCCGGGACCGTGGTGCCCTTGTAGGCGCTCATCCCGACCTCCGCGAACCGCTCGGCCATGGTGCGGCCCTTGCTGCCCGTGATGGCATGGGCGATCGGCAGGTCGGTGGTGTAGAAACCGGTCGCCACGACGAGGACGTCGATCTCGCGGCTGGTGCCGTCCTTGGCGACGATCGCGTTCTCGCTCACCCGGGCGATGCCGTCGGTGATCAGGTCGACGTTGTCGGCGGCCAGCGCCGGGTAGTAGGCGTTGGAGATCAGCGTGCGCTTGCAGCCGAGCGTGTAGTTGGGGGTGACCTTGCGGCGCAGCTCGGGGTCCTTGATGCCGCGACGGATGTTGTTCTGCGCCATCAGCTGGTGGGCCAGGGTGAGCTTGGGCTGCACGGCGAGGCCGAGCACGCGGACCTCGAGGCCCCAGTAGACCGCCGCGCGGGCGAGCCGCTGGACGCCGGGGACGTGGCGGAAGGCGGCCTTCTCGAGCTTGGTGTAGCGGTGCTCGTTGCGGGGGAGGACCCAGGGCGCGGTGCGCTGGTAGACGTCGAGGCGAGCGGCCTTCTTCTGGATCTCCGGGACGATCTGGATCGAGCTGGCGCCGGTGCCGATCACCGCGACGCGCTTGCCGGTGAGGTCGACGTCGTGGTTCCACTGCGCGGAGTGGAAGATCTCGCCCTGGAAGCCCTCGATGCCCGCGATGTCCGGGAGCTTGGGCTCGGAGAGCGCGCCGGGGCCGGCGATGACGGTGGTCGCAGCGTACGTCTTCCTGCCGTTGATCCCCTCGGTCTCGACGAGCCAGCGCTGCTGGGTCTCGTCCCAGGTCGCGGCGGTCATCGCGGTGTCGAAGACGAAGCGGTCCAAGGTGCCGGACTTCTCGGCGACCTTCTTGATGTACGCCTCGATCTCCGGCTGGGGCGAGAAGCTCATCGACCAGTCGGGGTTGAGCGCGAAGGAGTAGCTGTAGAGCTGGCTGGGGACGTCGCAGGCGGCGCCGGGGTAGGTGTTGTCGCGCCAGGTGCCGCCGACGCCGGAGCCCTTCTCGATGACGACGAAGTCGCGCTCGCCGTCCTCCTCGAGCTTGATCGCCGCGCACAGGCCTCCGAAGCCGGCACCGACGATCAGGTGGTCGACATGGGTGAGGTCAGCAGTGGTCATACTTCGAGTATGGCTTGCCTATTGAACAGGTGTCAATAGAATGGATGGCATGAGCCGACGGACGAGACTGACGCCCGAGCAGCGCCGCGAGCAGCTGCTCGACCTGGGTATTCGCCTCTTCGCGCACCACTCCCTCGACGAGATCTCCATCGACGTGGTGGCGCGTGAGGCCGGCATCTCGCGCGGGCTGCTCTACCACTACTTCGGCGACAAGATGGCCTTCCGTGAGGCGGTCGTACGCCGCGCCGCCGACGCCCTCGTCGCCCAGACCGCCCCGCCCTCGACGGGGGAGCCGGTCGAGCGCCTGCTGGCGTCGATGACCGCCTATGTGGACTTCGTCGACGCCAACTACGAGGGGTACGTCTCGATGGTCCGCGGCGCCGCGAGCGACCCGGTCCTGCGCGAGATCTACGACGAGGCCTTCGGGGCCCTCGGGCTCCGGATCTTCGACGCGGGCGCCGACTTCGTCGAGGACACGCCCGCCGCACGGCTGATCGTCAGGGGCTGGCTGGCCATGTCCGAGGAGCTGGTGCTCTCGTGGAAGGCCGACCCCGCGGGGTTGAGCCGCGAGAACCTGCTGGGGCTGTTGGCCGGATCGCTCCCGCAGTTGCTGGGGCTGCTGGGCCCGGGGGAGCTGTAACACGTCGTTCGTAGGACTATCCGGTCGTTCTGATAGGGCGAGTAGTGCTACGAACGACGTGTTACACGAGCCTGGTCCGCACCCGGGTGGGTGTTCGCTATGCTCCGGCGGCACGTTTGGAGTGGGAACTCCTCCCCGCCTACCGGACATAGAGGGTGCGTGAAGGGTAGTGAGGTCCAGAGCTCCGGGCTCGTGATGACCGAGGACGACACCGTTCTGGCGGAGCGTCTTCGTCGGGGCGACCACGAGGCGATGGCAGAGCTGTTCGGCCGCTATGCGGACCCGGTCTACAACTTCTGCTTCCGTCGTGTGGCTTCGTGGAATCTCGCCGAGGATGTGATGTCCCAGGTGTTCCTGGAGGTCTGGCGGGTGCGCGAGCGGGCGGTGGCGTACGGCGGCTCGCTGATGCCGTGGCTCTACACGGTCGCCGAGAACGTCTGTCGCAACGCCGCCCGTGGCGCCCGTCGGCAGCGAGCGCTGGCCGGCAGGCTGCAGCTCGTGAGGCTCGTCGACGCCGAGGACCACGCGGACGGAGTCGCACGACGCCTCGACGAGGAGAGCCGGATGTCCGAGCTCCTCGTGGCTGTCGACCGGCTCAGCCGTCGGGATCGGCAGATCTTGATGCTCGTCGCCTGGGACGGGCTCACGTATCTGCAGGTCGCCCAGGCTCTCGACATCCCCGTCGGGACCGTACGTAGCCGGCTCTCCCGTGCACGCAAGCGGGTCGCCGCGCTGATGGATGAGGGGGAGAAGTGATGACCGGAATTCCTGAACGCAGTCTGCGCCCCCATGTGAAGGCGCGGCGAGAGGCGGAGCTGATGCAGGCAATCTCCCGGGAGAGTCGTACGAAGAAGTGGCTGGTGCCCGTCGCCGCTGTTGCCGCGGTGGGGGTCATGGCGGTCGGTGGCGTCGTGGTCGCCCAGGGAGCGCCGTTGCTGAGGGGCGACAAGCAGATCGCAGGTCCAGGGGAGACCTCGGGGAAGCCGTCGCCGGTGCCCGACCGGGTGGTAGCGCCGGTGAAAGCCCCCGGGGACGACGCCACGGGGCTGTGGCCGGCGGCCTTCAACGGCCATGGAGTCACGTGGGCTCGCGACATCCCAGTGCTTCAGAAGTACCGAGACGTCCTCGCCGAGCACCTGGATCCCAGCGGCGAGCATCTCGAGAAGACTGTCTCCAACATGCAGGGCGGTCACGCCGGCAGTGGGCGCTCCATCGGTACGAAGCTGGGGTGGACCGTCGAGGGCGAGGACGGTCTCGGGATGGTTCAGCTGTCCGTCGGGTCCGGTTGGGATGGAGTCGGCCTCCCGTGCGGCGACCCTGGTTGGGACTGTGAGGACGTCAACCACCCAGGAGCGAAGGTGGCGAGAGTCGCGACGCACGACGGCGCGCGCTCCTATGCCGTCGAGCGGTCCGATGGGACGGTCGTCGCGATCACGCTCGACTCACTGTTCGGCAACAACTCGACGATCCCCGTCTCCGGTGTCGACCTCGGGGAGAAGGAGGTCATGGCGGCCGCAGCCGACCCCCGGCTGGTCGTCCCGGAGCTGGATCTGCCCCCTGCGGTTGACGCGAAGGAGCTGGGCAGGACAGCGCTGAAATCGCTGGTCCCGCCCGGAACCCCGGCGAAGTCGTACGACAGCACCCCGATGCGCTTCGACCACGAGACGTACGTCGTGCTGACCGACATCAAGAAGGACTCGTTGGAAGGTATCTCCATGGGGGAGCAGGGCGTGGCCGAGGTGCGGTTGGAGGAGACGATCAACCCGATCCAGCTGGACAAGGCGTGCCTTCGCCACAGTTTCAAGCGCTGCATCATCCGCACAGTCGACGGCAACGAGGTCTTCATCGGGCTCGGCAAGAAGCGCCGCTGGATGGGCAAGCCCGCTGATCCGGTGAACCTCGTCGTCTTCCAGGGTCCTGTCTACACCGTCAGCGTGTACGGCGACGGCGCGATCTCGGTCGACCGCGCCATCGACTTCGTACTCGACCAAAGGTGGCAGCCGCAGGGATGAGTGTCAGGCGTCTCTGACGGCGACCCGCGAACAGCCACGCGACCCCAACCGATCGGCGACCGACTACGTCAGTAGGGCGTCGGGGGTTGGAACCGGAGGAGGAGAGACGTTGAGCAGGGACGAGGAGTTCACCGCCTACGTCAGGGAGAGACGCGCGCATCTGTACCGCGCGGCCTACCTGCTGTGCGGCGACGAGCATCGCGCCGAGGACATCGTGCAGCTGACGCTGTCGAAGGTGTACGCGGCGTGGCGGCGGGTGCGGAAGGCCGACAGTGTCGATGCCTACGTACGCCGCGTGCTGGTCAACAGCCATCTGGACGAGGGTCGCCGCCCGTGGCGGCGCGAGCGCGCCGGCGAGGTCTCGGACCGACCGGCGCCCGTCGGTCTCGGCGCCGAGGACCTCGACGAGCTCTGGACCGCGCTGCGATCCCTTCCGGCAGGTCAGCGAAGGGTTGTGGTGCTTCGACACTACTGGGGTCTGTCGGTCGAGGAGACCGCCGCCGACCTCGGTATCGCCGTGGGGACGGTCAAGAGCCAGACGGCAGTCGCTCTGGCCAATCTTCGCCTGGCCCTCCGTCCCGGCCAGGCCACCGACGCTGCCCGAGGAGGCCGGCGATGAACACCTTCGATGACGACACCTTGCTGGCCGATCGCCTCCACCGCATCGGCGCCGCCGCTCCGGTCCCGCGCCCGGACCTCCCCGGGGACGTACGCCGCGGCCGCCGCCGCGCGCTCAGAGCTCGCCTCGTCGCCACCGCCGGGACAGTTCTGGCGGTCGGGATCATCGGCATCGGCGGGGTGGCGCTGCGGCCTCTCGTCGTGGACCGGGCCACCGATCCGGCGGAGTCCCCGACCGCGACGTCGACCTCGTCCGTAGGTCGGGCGGAGTCGGTCGCGCAGGTGCTACCGAGCACGTTCGACCTGGCGATCAACCTGATCTTCGAGCGCGACGCCGTCCTCGCGGGCGTCCCTGAAGTGGTGATGAAGCCGGTACAGGATGCGACCGACGAGGCCATCGTGACCTGGACCGCGAAGGCCGAGCAGATCGACGGCGGGGACCAGGAGCTCGCTGAGCTCGCCTCCGAGATCCAGCAGTCGTTGGCCGCCCTACCGGAGACGCGATCCATCGCCCGTGCGAAGGAGACTCGGCTGCAGGGAGTGCTGGCCTTGTCGGTAATCTCCAACGACCTCCTCGCGATCCCGACGCTCGTGCCGTATGTCGGTGACGCCGAGATCGACGACGAGATCGAGGCGCTCGGTCACCTGGGCCCCGCCTTCCGGACGCTCGGCACGCAGCGGAACATCATGGTGACGGCACTCGCCAAGCGTGAGGCCATGCAGCATGCGGGCGCTGCGGGCGCTGCGGGCGCTGATGCTCTCAGCAAGGAGGAGTTCGCCGAGCTTGCTCGGGCCGAGGCTGAGTGGCGCCTGTCGCTCTCGGCGCTCTACACGTCGAGCTCGGAACCTCAGCGCGACTCCCTCGACCAGATCACCATCAACACAGCCACCGACGGAGCCGTCGGGATTCCCGCGCAACGGGCGGTCAACCAGGTCCTGATCACGGGCAACCTGAGCCGGGTCACGATGACGCCGGACCAACATACGGCGTCCTGCACCGAGCTGATCCGCGGGCTGCAGGAGCTGTCCGCTGCCGCGTCGAACGAGCTCATCGCCGACCTCGCCGCGCTCGACGGCTAGCGAACGAGTAACACGTCGTTCGACGTACTTTCCGGTCGTTCAAGAAGGGCGACCAGTACGTCGAACGACGTGCTACATGGAGTCCGGGGCCTACTCGGAGACAGCGGCCTCGAGCTGGTCGAGCGCCCAGTGGAGGTCGTCCTCGGCGATCACCAGCGGCGGCGCGAGGCGGATGGTGGAGCCGTGGGTGTCCTTGGCGAGTACGCCGCGGGCCAGGAGGCGCTCGCAGATCTCGCGACCGGTGCCGATGGCGGGGTCGATGTCGACGCCGGCCCACAGACCGCGGGAGCGGAAGCCGACGATGCCGTTGCCGACCATCGCCAGGAGCCGGTCGCGTAGGACCTGGCCGAGGGCCTCGGCGCGGGCCTGGAACTCGCCGGTCTCGAGCAGCTCGATGACGGCGGTGCCGACGGCGCAGGCGAGCGGGTTGCCACCGAAGGTGGAGCCGTGCTGACCGGGGCCGATCACGCCGAGCACATCGCGGTCGGCGACCACGGCGGAGACCGGGACGATGCCGCCGCCGAGCGCCTTGCCGAGGATGTACATGTCCGGCTTCACGCCGGCGTGGTCGCAGGCGAAGGTGTAGCCGGTGCGGCCCAGGCCGGCCTGGATCTCATCGGCGGCGAAGAGCACGTTCTCGCGGGTGCAGACCTCGCGCAGCCCGATCAGGAAGTCGTCGCCGGGTATGACGACGCCGGACTCGCCCTGGATCGGCTCGACCAGGACGGCCACCGTGTTGGGGGTGATGGCCGCCTCGATCGCGGCGAGGTCGGCGTAGGGGACCATCACGAAGCCGGGGGCGAACGGGCCGAAGCCGTCGCGCGCGTCGGCGTCGTCGGAGAAGCCGACGATCGTGGTGGTGCGGCCGTGGAAGTTGCCGGCCATCACGATGATCTCGGCCCGGTCGGCGGGGACACCCTTGACGTCGTATCCCCACTTGCGGGCGACCTTGATCGCGGTCTCGACGGCCTCGGCGCCGGTGTTCATCGGCAGCACCATGTCCTTGCCGCACATCGCGGCGAGGCGGGCGGTGAACTCGGCGAACTGGTCGTGCACGAACGCACGCGAAGTCAGGGTGACCTTGTCGAGCTGCTCACGGGCCGCGGACAGCAGGGCCGGGTGGCCGTGACCGAAGTTCAGCGCGCTGTAGCCGGCCAGCATGTCGAGGCAGCGGCGACCGTCGACGTCGGTCACCCAGGCGCCCTCGGCGTGGCTGATCACCACCTCAAGGGGGTGGTAGTTGTGCGCGGAGTGTGCCTCGGCGGCCGCGAAGGCGGTGGGGGTCAGGCTGGTCGCAGCGGTGGCCTGAGCCTCGTTGAGCAGGGTCATCGCACTCCTCCATCTCGTGGGGCGTTCTCGGTGATCTGAGCAGGATCATCTGATTGTCAGACAATCCTACGATCAGGCTAGCCCAGATGTCTCATCGCTGTCGCCGGGTCGGTAACACGGCGGTAAATAACTGTGCCGAGGGTGGCCCCCGGGGTATAGGTTCCGTCAGCCATCTCGGCCCGCCTCGCGTTCTCTGGCAGCGAAGCGACCCCAAGACCATCTCGGGTAAGTGACTCGGAGGAACCACAGATGCGCGTCCGCGCACTGGTGGCGGCTGCTGCCGTCGCCCTGATCGTGCCGGCGGTGCCGGCGTTCGCCACGACCGAACCGCAGCCCGACCCCACATCGACTGCGACCGTCGATCCGGCGGCGGACCCGCAACCCACGGACCCGGCGGACCCCACGGACCCGGCGGACCCCACGGACCCGGCGGACCCGACCAGCGACCCGACGGAGACCGACACGCCGGCTGTGGACCCGGAACCAGCACCCACACTGTCGGTGCGAAGCACCCTGAACGGCGCCGGCGTGATGCGCGCCGGGAATGCCTTCTCGGTCGAGGTGGAGGTGGACCAGAGCCCGTCGGCATCCGTGGAGCTGTCGTGGCAGTGGTGGGACTACTACGACCGGGTCACGCTCGGTGAACCGTCGGATCCGATCGCGACGACGCTCGACGGGACGGGCAGGGCCACCCTCGCTCTCGAGGCTCCCTCGTCGCTCCCGGACGGTGTCTACAGCGTGAAGGTCACAGTGAAGCGCCTTTCGGATGGCGCGCTCGGCACTGGAGGCGGCCATTCCTTCTTCACCCTCGACAACACTGTGCCCACGTTCTTGTGGAAGCGCAGTGCCAGCGGCTTCTATCCGGCGACGGATGGGTATCGCGACCGCTTCAGCGTGTGGATCTACGGTGTCGATGAGCGCGTGATCTATGCGCCGCACACGCCCCGATACAACGTGAAGGTCCTTCGGCATGACGGCGCAGTGCTGAGGACGATGGGCTCCGGCCAGCTCGAGTGGAGCGGGCGCGAGGGTGTCGAGTACGAGAAGACGGTGTACTGGAACGGTGTGGACGCCTCGGGCCGGCGAGTCCCGGCTGGGACCTACACGATCCAGGCGACCGTGACGGACGGTGTCGGTAACTCGAGCACGAAGACGACCACGGTCGTCGTCTCCTGGAAGAAGCTGGTCTGGAAGACCTACTACAAGAAGGTCACCGCCAAGGATGCGCTGGATCAGAAGTACGTCGGCTCCTGCTCGACCCTCAAGGCACCGGCGCGAAGCGACTGGGCGGGCTCGCGCGGCTACCGCTCCAACGTCAAGTGTCGAGGCGGCGACACCGCCAAGTCGCGGGTGGTCACCGACAGCGTCACGTGCCTGCCCAGGTCGTTCGACGGGAACTACCGCAACCTCTCGCTGAAGCACTACGGCGGACGGCCGAAGGGCTACACCAAGAACGTCTACCTCGTGACCCACGTCTACAGGCCGCAGACGTCCGGCGACTGGACGCTGGCGCAGCGCCACCAGTTCGGCAACTCCGTGCAGTGGAAGACGATGGCATCGGTCTCCACGCCGAACGGGCTGATCGCCGATCGTCGGTCGACGCAGTACTGCCCGTCGCTGTGGTGGGTCTCGGGCCTCCAGTCGAGCTCGCGCTACGACGTGTGGAAGTACTCGGTCGGCATCCAGTACCGGGTGCTCGCGTGACCACGACCGAGAAGCCGGCCGAAACGCCGGTGGATGCGCGGGCGTACAGCCAGCGGGTTCTGATCATCGTCGCCGCCGGTGCTCTGCTGCTGGGCCTCCTTCTGGGTGGCGCCATCGGTGCGATCGCCTTCGGCGGTGACGAGGCCCCGGAGCAGAAGCCGTCGACCGGCCTGCCCCCGGAGCCGGGCGAGGGCCCGGGCTCGACCCGGCTCGACGAGGACGCGTTCGCCCCCGAGGGTGAGGTCGGCGTCGACCAGTAGCCGATCAACCAACAGAAGAAGGACGTACGCCGCCCGGCACGGCTCGGGCGGCGTACGTCGTCGTTTTCACCGAAGTCAAAGGCCCGGCACAGCCTCCCCACAGGAACCGGGCGGACTCTGGAAACATGAGCGACAAGAGTACGGACGGCGAGGCTCCGGAGCCGGCGGAGCCGACGGTCGAGCAGCCCGCCGTCGAGCAGCCCGCCGCTGAGCAGCCCGCCGCTGAGCAGCCCGCGCCGGAGGCCGCGGCGTACGCCCCGCCCGCCTATGGGCCGCCCGCCTTCGGCCCGCCGGTCGCGGCTGCCGCCGTCCCGGTTGCGGTACCGAAGAAGAAGCTCTCCGAGCGGGTCTTCGGATGGAAGAGCGTCGTCGCCGCCGCGGCCGTCGGTCTCGTCATCGGTGGCGGCGTCGCCGCGGGGGTCGCTGCCGCCGTCGTCGACGGTGGCAACGACCAGGGCCAGCGCGAGCTGGGCCAGCGCGGAGGCGGTCAGATGCCGTACGGCCAGATGCCCGACCGTGGCCAGATGCCGGACGACGGCCAGATGCCCGACTTCGGTCAGGGCGGTGGCGGCCCCGGCGGCTTCGACCAGCAACAGGACCAGTCCGACGGACAGTCCTCCCCGGGTCAGTCGAGCTGACCCGCCCAAGATCGCGTACGCCGTCCGGCTCCCCGACCGGCGGCGTACGTCTTGATTTGTCTCTGCCGTACGGGGGCTCGTAACCTTGTGAGGTCGTGACTCCTGCCGCGTCCTGATCATTTCGCACGGTCAGGGACGCAGATCCGGATGACTGTCGCTGGGACCACCCAGAGGACAGGGCAGGCCGGGCCGTGTTCGTCAGAAGCCACGCAGCACCATCCCGGTGCGCATCCGTGCGCCGGGTCCAACGAACTAAGAAGGCACACGTGCGTACTTACGCTCCCAAGCCGGGCGACATCGAGCGCGCCTGGCTCGTGATCGACGCGACCGACGTCCGTCTCGGCCGCCTCGCGGTCCAGGCCGCTGAGCTCCTCCGCGGCAAGCACAAGGCGATCTTCGCGCCCAACGCGGACACCGGCGACTTCGTCATCGTCATCAACGCCGAGAAGGTCTCCCTCTCCGGCAACAAGGCCAAGACCAAGCTGGCTTACCGCCACTCCGGCTACCCGGGTGGTCTGACCGCGACCCCGATCGGCGAGATCCTCGAGAAGGACGCTCGCAAGGCGATCGAGTCCGCTGTGTGGGGCATGCTGCCGAAGAACAAGCTCGGCCGTCAGATGCTCAAGAAGCTCAAGGTCTACTCCGGTCCGACGCACCCGCACGCCGCGCAGCAGGCCGTTCCGTTCGAGATCAAGCAGATCGCCCAGTGAGCCAGGACCAGGACATGACTGAGAACACCGCCGTAGAGGTCGAGGAGACCTTCGAGACCGACGAGCAGGGCCTCGCGTACACCTCCGAGAGCGCCCCGTCCGCCGACACCCCCGAGCGTCCGGCGACCATCGCCCCGGCCGCCGCCACCGGTCGCCGCAAGGAGTCCGTCGCCCGCGTCCGGATCGTCCCGGGCACCGGCAACTGGACCATCAACGGTCGCACCATCGAGGACTACTTCCCCAACAAGCTGCACCAGCAGATCGCGAACGAGCCGTTCGCTGCGCTGCAGCTCGAGGGTCGCTTCGACGTGATCGCCCGCATCGACGGTGGCGGCATCGCCGGCCAGGCCGGTGCGCTGCGTCTCGGCGTGGCCCGCTCGCTCAACATCGTTGACGAAGAGGCCAACCGCCCGACCCTGAAGAAGGCCGGTCTGCTGACCCGCGACGCCCGCGTCGTGGAGCGGAAGAAGGCCGGTCTCAAGAAGGCCCGCAAGGCCTCGCAGTTCAGCAAGCGCTGATCGCCCTCGCGATCGCCTAGCATTGTTGGGGTGCCGCGGCTCGCCGAGGCACCCCGACACATTTTCGGGCGGGGGCCAACGTACGAAAGAAGGTCACACGGACGTGGCACGCCTTTTCGGCACTGACGGAGTTCGCGGTCTCGCGAACGGCGAGATCCTCACCGCCTCGCTCGCCCAGAATCTGGCGACATCAGCGGCACTGGTCCTGACCGAGGAGCTGCGCGTCTCCGGCAGCGGCCGCAAGCCGCTGGCGGTGGTCGGCAACGACTCGCGCGTCTCCGGGCAGTTCCTGCAGGCGACGGTGGCCGGAGGTCTGGCCTCGGCCGGCTGCGACGTGATCGACGTCGGCGTGCTGCCGACGCCGGGGGTCGCCTACCTCACCGCGGCCCTCCAGGCCGACCTCGGCGTGGTCATCTCGGCCTCGCACAACCCGATGCCCGACAACGGCATCAAGTTCCTCCAGCGCGGCGGGCACAAGCTCGACGACGTGCTCGAGGACCGGATCGAGGCACACCTCGACGAGCCCTGGGACCGCCCCACCGGGGCGTCGGTGGGCCGGATCTCGACCCACGAGAACCCCGTGGAGACGTACGCTGCCCACCTGATCTCCACGCTGGAGCGCCGCCTCGACGGGCTGACCGTCGTCGTCGACTGCGCCAACGGCGCGGCCGCTGCCGCAGGCCCGCTGGCCCTGGACCAGGCGGGGGCGAAGGTGATCGCGATCAACGACGTCAACGACGGTCTCTCGATCAACGACGGGGTCGGTTCGACCCACCCGGAGATGCTCCAGAAGGCGGTCCTCGAGCACGGCGCAGACGTCGGGTTCGCCTGGGACGGCGACGCCGACCGCTGTCTGGCCGTCGACGGTGAGGGCAACCTGGTCGACGGCGACCAGCTCATCGCGATCCTCGCCCTCGGCCTCCACGACGCCGGCCGGCTCCCGGACGACACCGTGGTCGTCACCGTGATGAGCAACCTCGGCTTCGTCAAGGCGATGGACGCCGCCGGCGTCCATGTGAAGCAGACCGCCGTGGGTGACCGCTACGTGCTCGAGGAGATGCGCCGGGGCGGCTACGCCATCGGTGGCGAGCAGTCCGGCCACATCATCATGAGCGAGCACGCCACCACCGGCGACGGCATCCTCACCGCGCTGCACGTCCTGCAGCGGATGACCCTCACCGGGCGCACCCTCGCCGACCTCGCCTCCGCCGTCACCCGCCTCCCGCAGGTCCTGCTCAACGTCAAGGGCGTCGACAAGGCCCGCTGCAAGACCGACGACGGCCTCCTCGAGGCCGTGGCTGCCGAGGAGACGGCCCTGGCCGGCTCCGGGCGGATCCTGCTGCGTCCCTCCGGCACCGAGAACCTCGTACGCGTCATGGTCGAGGCACCCACGCATCACGAGGCCGAGGCGTGCGCCGAGCGGCTCGCGGACGTGGTCCGGGTGCGGCTCGCTCTCTAGACAGCGCCGCTGGTCGAGCCGCCGGAGCCGCTAGGCGGAGGCGTGTCGAGACCAACACAGTCCCGTCGAGCGCCGAGGGGACCGTGTTGGTCTCGACACGGGTTCGTTCGTTCCTCACAAACCCGGCTCGACCGACGGGGCGATTCAGATTTTTCGGAGGCGCACGTAGCGGACGGAGTGGTCGCTGTCCTTGCGGAGGACCAGCGTTGCGCGGGAGCGGGTGGGGAGGACGTTCTCGCGGAGGTTGGGGCCGTTGATCTCGTTCCAGATCTCGGTCGCTCGGGTGATGGCCTCGTCGTGGCTCAGGGCCGCGTATTTCGTGAAGTAGGACGACGGGTCGCGGAAGGCGGTCTCGCGCAGTCGCAGGAAGCGGTCGACGTACCACTGCTTGATGTCGCGCGACCCGGCGTCGACGTAGACGGAGAAGTCGAAGAAGTCCGAGAGAGCCAGCGAGATGGTGCCGTCGGCGCGGACCCGGGAGGGCTGCAGCACGTTGAGGCCCTCGAGGATGACGATGTCGGGCTTCTTGACGAGCACGGTCTGGTCGGTGACGTCGTAGGTCAGGTGTGAGTAGATCGGCGCGCGCACCTCGTCCTCACCCGATTTGAGGTCGACGAGGAAGCGGAGCAGGGCCTTGCGGTCGTAGGACTCTGGGAAGCCCTTGCGCTCCATCAGGCCGCGCCGCTCGAGCTCGGCGTTGGGGTAGAGGAACCCGTCGGTGGTGACCAGGGCGACGTTGGGGTGCTCGGGCCAGTGGGCGAGCATCTGCTGGAGCACACGCGCCGTGGTCGACTTGCCGACCGCGACGGATCCGGCGACACCGATGACGAACGGCGTACGCTCCGGCATCGTCTTGCCGAGGAACAGCTCCTGCTGGTCGTGGAGCCTGTCCGAGGCGCTCACATAGAGGCTCAGGAGCCGGCTCAGCGGCAGGTAGACCTCCTCGACCTCCCGGAGATCGATCTGGTCGCCGAGGCCACGCAGAGACTCGATCTCTGCCTCGGTCAGTGGGCTCTCGGTCTCGGTCGCGAGCTCTGCCCACGCGCTTCGGTCGAGCTCGACGTAGGGCGAGGAGCCGCGGTCGTCGCCGTGTGGCCCGGGGTGTGACATGGCAACGATTGTTACGCACATGCGCCGCCGCTTCCTGCTGGGGTCCACGAGAGCCGTAGGATCATCCGCCATGTGCGGCATCGTTGGGTACGTCGGAGACCGGTCGGCGCAGGACGTCGTGATCGATGGCCTGCGGCGGTTGGAGTACCGCGGCTACGACTCGGCCGGGATCGCGCTGATCTCGGCCGACGGGGCCCTGGCCGTGGACAAGAGGGCCGGCAAGCTCGCCAACCTGGAGAAGGCGATCGCGGGCACGCCGCTGCCGGCGTCGACGACCGGGATCGGGCACACCCGCTGGGCGACCCACGGCGGCCCGACCGACGGCAACGCCCACCCGCACGTCGGCCGCACCGGGCGTGTCGCGGTCGTGCACAACGGGATCATCGAGAACTTCGCCGAGCTGCGGGCCTCGCTGGAGACCGACGGGCACGAGTTCACCTCGCAGACCGACACCGAGGTGGCCGCGCACCTGCTCGAGCGCGAGGTCGTCGGCGGGGCCGACCTGACCGTCGCGATGCAGCGGGTCTGCTCGATCCTCGAAGGTGCGTTCACCTTCGTCGCGATCGACGCCGAGGACCCGTCCCGGGTCGTCGCCGCGCGCCGCAACAGCCCGCTCGTGGTCGGTCTGGGCGAGGGGGAGTCGTTCCTCGGCTCCGACGTCGCCGCCTTCATCGAGCACACCCGCGAGGCGATGGAGCTCGACCAGGACCAGGTCGTCACGATCTCCCGAGACGGCGCGGAGGTGAGCAACTTCGACGGCACCCCCGCCGAGGGCCGCCGCTTCCACGTCGACTGGGACCTGGCCGCCGCCGAGAAGGACGGCCACGACTGGTTCATGCGCAAGGAGATCCTCGAGCAGCCTCGTGCTGTCGCCGACTCGCTGCTGGGGCGGCGTACGCCTTCGGGGGCTCTTCATCTCGACGAGATGCGGCTCGACGACGACGAGCTGCGCGAGGTCACCAAGATCATCATCATCGCCGCGGGGACGTCGTTCTACGCCGGCATGGTCGCGAAGTACGCCATCGAGCACTGGTGCCGGATCTCGGTCGAGGTCGAGCTGGCCTCCGAGTTCCGCTACCGCGACCCGATCCTCGACAACTCCACCCTGGTGGTCGCGATCTCCCAGTCCGGCGAGACCGCCGACACGCTGCAGGCGATCCGGCACGCGCGCTCGCAGCGCTCGAAGGTGCTGGCGATCTGCAACACCAACGGCTCCACGATCCCGCGCGAGTCCGACGCGGTCATCTACACCCACGCCGGCCCGGAGATCGGGGTCGCCTCGACCAAGGGCTACGTCACCCAGCTGGTCGCCTGCTACCTGCTCGCGCTCTACCTGGCGCAGGTCAAGGGCACGATGTACGGCGACGAGATCGACGGCGTGATGACGCAGCTCGAGGCGATGCCCGCGGCCGTGGCTCAGGTCTTGGAGACGGCGCCGCAGGTCTACGACCTCGCCCGCGAGTACGCCGACCGCCGCGCCTTCCTGTTCCTCGGCCGCCACGCCGGCTATCCGGTGGCGCTGGAGGGCGCGCTCAAGCTCAAGGAGCTCGCCTACCTGCACGCCGAGGGGTTCGCCGCCGGCGAGCTCAAGCACGGTCCGATCGCACTGGTCGAGGAGGGCCTGCCGATCTGGTGCATCGTCCCCCCGCGCGGTCGCGACTTCCTGCACGACAAGATGCGCTCGGGGATCATGGAGGTGCGCGCCCGCGGCGCCCGCACCATCGCGCTGGTCGAGGAGGGCGACGACTCGGTCGACTCGGTCTCCGACACGATCATCCGGCTGCCCAAGGTGCCGGTGCTCCTGCAGCCGCTCGTCGCGGTCGTGCCGATGCAGCTCTTCGCCTGCCAGCTCGCCACCGAGCTCGGCTACGACGTGGACCAGCCGCGCAACCTCGCCAAGTCCGTCACGGTCGAGTGATGGCGGTCCACTGATGGCTGTCCTCGGCGTCGGGATCGACGTCTGCGACCTGGAGCGCTTCGAAGAGTCGCTGGAGCGTACGCCACGGCTGCGCGAGCGGTTGTTCACGCCGGCCGAGGCGACGAAGCCGATGGCCTCGCTGGCCGCCAGGTTCGCCGCGAAGGAGGCGCTCGCCAAGGCGCTCGGCGCGCCTCAGGGGATGGAGTGGCACGACGCCGAGGTGATCTCGGAGTCCTCGGGCCAGCCGCGCTTCGAGCTCCGCGGGACCGTGCTGGCGCAGGCTACGAAGCTCGGCGTCGCCACCGTCCACCTCTCGCTCTCCCACGACGCCGGCATCGCCTCGGCGATGGTTGTCCTGGAGGACTGACCAACGGCCCGTCCCCGCCGAAACGATGACGCGTAGGCTTGGGCCATGCGGCGTGCGCACTCGGTTGAGCAGGTCAGAGCGGCAGAGAAGGCCTTGATGGCGAGCCTGCCAGAAGGTGCCCTGATGCAGCGTGCGGCGGCCGGGCTGGCCTACGCGGTCATCGACCTCCTGGGCGGGGCCTACGGCCGACGGGTCGTGCTTCTGGTCGGGAGCGGCGACAACGGTGGCGACACGTTGTACGCCGGGGCGCTGCTCGCGCGTCGTGGCGCGCAGGTCGAGGCGTGGTTGCTGTCGGACCGTGCGCACAGCGGTGGGCTGGCGGCGCTGCGGGCCGCCGGAGGCAGAGTTGTGAAGCCCAGCGTGGCCTATAGGCCACTCTCAGGTTCACAACCCGCGGTGGTCGTCGACGGGATCGTCGGGATCGGGGGAAAGCCTGGGCTGCGGCCGGAGGCCGAGGAGGCGCTGGCGATGCTGGCCGGGGTTCCGGTGGTCTCCGTGGACACTCCGAGCGGGGTCTGTGTCGACACCGGCGAGATCGACGGCGCCCACGTGAGCGCCGACCTGACGGTCACCTTCGGCACCTACAAGCCGTGCCATCTGCTCGATCCGGCGGCCTCGGCCTGCGGCAAGGTCCAGCTGGTCGACATCGGCCTCGACCTGCCGGCCCCGGCCGTCGAGAGCCTCGAGGCCGCCGACGTGGCCGCGCTGGTGCCGCGACCGGCTCCGGACGGGCACAAGTACACCCGCGGGGTCGTCGGGCTCAGAGTCGGCAGCGCCACCTATCCCGGTGCCGCGCTGCTGGCCGTCTCCGGCGCCAACACCGGACTGGCCGGGATGGTCCGCTACGTCGGCACCGCCTCGGAATGGGTCAAGCGGCACAATCCGGAGGTCGTCGGCGACGGCCAGGCACAGGCCTGGGTGGTCGGCTCCGGCAGCGCTGACGGCGCCAACAGCGCGCTCGCGTTCGCCCGGGCGAGCGGCGTACCTCTGGTCATCGACGCCGACAGCCTGCGCGCGTTGAACGGGCCGCTCGGGCTGCCCGCGATCCTGACTCCGCACGCCGGCGAGCTCGCGGCACTGATCCGAGAGGATCGCGGCGATATCGAGGCTCGTCCGCTGCACTATGCACGGCTCGCCGCCAAGCGGTTCGATGCGGTGGTGCTGCTCAAGGGGCGGCGCACCACGATCGCCTCACCTGACCCCGACACGCCGGTACGGGTCAACACCACGGGCACCTCCTGGCTGGCCACCGCCGGCTCGGGAGACGTGCTCGGTGGACTGATCGGGTCGCTGCTCGCGGCGGGGCTCGCGCCCATCGACGCCGCCTCTGCCGGGGCTTGGCTGCACGGGACCGCAGCCACTCTCGCGAGCGCGGGAGGGCCGGTGACCGCGAGTGGCGTGGCCGCGGCGATACCCGCCGTTATCCGATCCCTTCCTGCTGTCTCCCCCCTGCGCAATTGAGCACTGCGCGGCAACTATCCTTGACACCATGTCACCGAGCCCAGCGCCTCGGGCTCCGTTTCGGAGAGCCGAGATCGTCATCGACCTCGCCGCGATCCGACACAACGTCTCGCGGCTGCGGGAGCACCTGCGCACGCCGATCATGACGGTGGTCAAGGCCGACGGCTACGGGCACGGCCTGGTCGAGGCCGGGCGGGCCGCCCGCGAAGGCGGCGCGGACTGGCTCGGCGTCGCCTCGGCCGACGAAGCGCTCGCGCTGCGCGCGGCCGGCGACGAGGGCCGGCTGCTGGCCTGGCTGATCATGCCCAGCGAGCCCGCCGAGGAGCTCGTCGCCGCGGACATCGACGTCACCGCCTACACGATCGCCGACCTGGAGAAGTTCGCCGCCGCCGGCGACACCCTGGGCCGAACGCCGCGGGTGCAGCTCAAGGTCGACACCGGACTCTCCCGGGGCGGCGCGGCGTTCGCCGACTGGTCGAAGCTGGTCGGGCTGGCGCGCATCCTGGAGGCCGAAGGAGCGATCCGGGTCACCGGCATCTGGTCGCACTTCAGCGCCAGCGAGAACACCGCCGATCCGGCCAGCGCCCTCCAGGAGAAGGTCTTCGGCGAGGCGCTCGCCGTGGCCGAGGAGGCCGGTCTCCGGCCCGAGGTGCGTCACCTCGCCAACTCGGCGGGAGCGCTGCTTCGCCCCAGCGCGCGGCTCGACCTGGTGCGGGTCGGGATCGCGACGTACGGCATCGACCCGGCGCCCGGCGTCGAGGGATCGCCGTGGGCCGAGCTCGGACTCGTCCCGGCGATGACCGTGCGGGCCGAGCTGGCGCTGGTGAAGCCGATCGAGGCCGGTGCGGGTGTCTCCTACAACCACACCTGGGTGGCCGAGGAGCCGACGACGGTGGGGCTGATCCCGGTCGGTTACGCCGAGGGCATCCAGCGTCGTGCCGGGAATCGCGCCGAGGTGTGGATCGAGGGAGCCCGCTACCCGGTGCGCGGCACCATCTGCATGGACCAGATCGTCGTCGATCTCGGGGAGGCTTCGGTCGAACGTGGTGCCGAGGTGGTCCTGTGGGGCACCGGTGCCGATGGCGAGCCGACCGCCCAGGACTGGGCAGAGGCGAGCGAGACCATCGCCTACGAGGTCGTCACCAGAATCGGAGGACGGATGAAGCGCCGTTATGTTGACACAGACGTCGACACCGAGCAGGGAGACGACAGATGAGCAGCATCGCAGCACGGATCGGCCAGATCGCGGCAGGGACTCTGGGAGCGGCGGCGGTCGCTGCCGCGGCCCGCGGCGCGGTGGTGGTCAGGAAGCGCCGCCGCGCGATCGAGGAACGCCCCGAGGACCGGACCCCGCTCGGTACGCTGCGGTCCTGCCCGGTCACCGTGGTGACCTCCGACGGCGTACCTCTTCATGTCGAGGTCGACGAGGTCGACCCGGCTCACACCCATCCCGGCGGGGCGAACGGGGTGACGCTCGTCTTCGTGCACGGCTACTGCCTCAACCTCGACTGCTGGCACTTCCAGCGCGCCGCCTACCGTGGCCTGGTGCGGTCGGTCTTCTACGACCAGCGCAGCCACGGCCGCAGCGGCCGCTCCTCGCTGGGCAACGCCACCATCGACCAGCTCGGTGACGACCTGCTCCGGGTGCTGGACGCGGTCGTGCCGGAGGGTCCGGTGATCCTGGTCGGCCACTCGATGGGCGGGATGACGGTCGCCGCGCTCGCCGAGGACCACCCCGAGCTGTTCGCGCCGTACGACGAGGGGGGCCGCATCATCGGCACCGCCCTGATCTCGACGACCGCTGGTGGTCTCGACCCGAGCCGGCTGCTGATCCCGGTGCTCCCGGCCAAGCTGTCCGGCGGGATCGCCAACAGCACCATGTGGACGCTGGCCAGGGGACACGGGATCGTCGACCGGTTCCGCGCCATGGGGGCCTCGGTGGCGACCGTCTTCACCGACGTGTTCGCCTTCGGGGACGAGGTGCCGGAGACGTACGTCGACTTCGTGGACGGACTGCTCTCGCAGACGCCGTTCGAGGTCGTCGCGGAGTTCTTCCCGAGCTTCCGTGCGCTGGACAAGTTCGAGTCGATCGCCACGCTCGGCCGGGTGCCGACCACGATCATCTGCGGCACCGCCGACCGGCTGACCTCGATCGGCCACAGCCGCAAGCTGCACTCCTACATTCCGGGCTCGCGACTGGTCGAGTGTGAGAAGGCCGGCCACATGGTCATCCTCGAGCGGCACGGTCAGGTCAACGCCGAGCTCGACCAGCTGCTCGCCTCGGCCACCCGGGATGCGGCCTCGGCATGACGCTCGTCTTCGAGCGGGTCGGGCCGGAGGCCGCGACCGAGGTGCTCGGTATCGTCCGGGCCGCCTTCTCCGCCCGGCCGCCGCTGGATCCGCCCGCGGATGCGCTCGGGGAGACCGAGGGGTCGATGAAGGAGCGCCTCTCCGGCTTCGGTGGAGTGGTGGCGCGGTTGGACGGGGTCGCCGTCGGGACCGTCCTCATGGATCCTGCGGAATCGACCCTGTGGCTGCGTCGTTTCGCTGTTCTGCCTGATCAGCAGGGTCATGGGGTCGCGCACAAGATGGTGACGTACGCCGCCGGGGTCGCGCGTGCGGAGGGTTTCGACGATCTCGCGGTGATCGCTCGCGAGGAGCTCCCGGAGACGTTGCGGTTCTGGGTTCGGCAAGGATTTCGCGAGATCTCGCGCGAGTCGCCGGCGGTGCGGCTGCGTCGACCGCTGAACGAGTACGTCGTCGAGGCGCTCGACGCCGACGCGATGACGGAGCTCGGCCGGCGGGTGGCCGCGCTGGTCGCCGCCGGTGACGTACTCGTCCTCTCCGGCGGCCTCGGCGCCGGCAAGACGACGTTCACCAAGGGTCTCGGGGCGGGGCTCGGGGTGCGCGGCGAGATCACCTCGCCGACCTTCGTGATCGCCCGGGTGCATCCCTCCACGGTCGGCGGCCCGGAGCTCGTCCACGTCGACGCCTATCGGCTCGGCGGGATCGAGGAGCTCGACGACCTCGACCTGGACACCGATCTCGACGACGCGGTGACCGTGGTCGAGTGGGGTGAGGGTCTGGCCGAGGGGCTCTCCGAGGCGCGGCTGGAGATCCGGATCGTACGCGCCGAGGCCGACGAGGCTCCGTTGGATCTGGTCGAGGCGCCCGACGGTGCGGATCCTCGGCGGGTGGAGATCCTCCCGGTCGGGGCCCGCTGGCGCGGCGTGGACCTCAGCGCGCTCTAGGGTGTGAGTTGTGCTTCTCGCCTTTGACACCGCCACGCCCCAGGTGACTGTGGCGCTCCACGATGGCGACGACGTCGTCGCCGAGGTCGTCTCCGACCGCACCATGAAGCATGGTGAGCAGCTCGCGCCGCTGATCTCCGACGTCCTCGGGGAGGCCGGGATCGTACGCCAAGATCTCACCGCCATCGCCGTCGGCGCCGGCCCCGGGCCGTTCACCGGCCTGCGGGTCGGGCTGGTCACCGCCCGGACGCTCGGGTTCGCGCTGGAGATCCCGGTCTATGCCGCCTGCACGCTCGACGTGCTGGCGGTGGAGGCCGTTGCCTCGGGGGTCGGTGGCCCGTTCGTCGTGGCGACGGACGCGCGGCGCAAGGAGGTCTACCTGGCCTCCTACGACCCCGACGGCGTACGCCTCGAGGGCCCAGTCGTCGCCCGTCCCGCCGAGGTCGCCACCTCGGGGCCGGTGGTCGGTGAGGGAGCGCTGCTCTATCCCGACGCGTTCCCGACGCCGCTCGGTCCGGTGCGGCCGTCCGCCGGTTGGCTGGCCCGGGCGGTCGCCGGGGAGCAGGTCGAGCTGATGGATCCCGAGCCGCTCTACCTGCGTCGGCCGGATGCGGTGGAGCAGGCTGCCCAGAAGAAGGTCCAGAAGAAGGTGTCCCAGTGACCGTACGCCCGGCCGGCCCGGACGACGTCGACGCGATCGCCGGCCTCGAGCTCGAGGCGTTCCCCGACGACGCCTGGACACCGGAGTACCTGCAGGTGGCGATCGACGGGAAGATGCCGACCGTCCGGATCCTCGTTGCCGTCGATGATGCGGGGACGGTCCTCGGCCATGCGCTGGTGAGTGTCGTCTACGAGATCGCCGAGCTCCAGCGGATCGCGACCGCCGAGGAGCAGCGCCGCCGCGGGATCGGTGGATCGCTCCTCGCCGCGTCGATCGACCTCGCTCGGAGCGAGGGCGCCGAGCGACTTCTCCTCGAGGTGCGTGAGGGCAACGTCGGAGCCATCGATTTCTACCACCAAGCCGGATTCGTCGAGATCGACCGCCGCGAGCGCTACTACCGCGATGGGGCGACGGGGATCGTGCTGGCGATGGAGCTCACCGGCTCGACGGCGGCATCTGGCTGAGGCCGCATCCGGCTGAAATGTCGGTGGTCTGTGGTGCGATCAGTGCCATGGCCTTCAACCGCAGCAGTTTCGAATCGACGACAGCCGGCGTCGCCCTGGCGAGGACGATCGGGCGCGACGGCTTGCGTGCGCCCACCCTCAAGGTGGTCGCCGAGGAGGCGAACATCGGGATGTCGACGCTGCACAAGTGGTTCGCCGGTCGGGAGAACATGCTGCCCCATGCCGCGGCGGGATTCGCCGGCATCTATTGGGAGCAGGTCGCTCAGCGCGTGAACCTGCGGGGATGGGTCGGCTACCTGCCCTCGACCCGGGACGAGATGTTCTTCCTGCGGGCCTGGCTGGGAATCGAGGAACTCGCTCGGACGAACGACGACATCGGCGAGGCTGTCCGACATCTGTGGCACAACGCCAGGTTCTGGCTCCGCAGCTCGATCGGCCGGGAACTCACGGACTTCGAATCGGGCGGGCTGGTGATATTGCTCCGTGGGCTGTGGGACAGCCTCTGCTCCGCCGATCCGATCGAGCCTGATCTCGCGCAAGTGCTCTGGGCCGCCGCTTACTCAGCCCTCCAGGACGATCTGGACATCTCCCAAGCTGCCTGAGAGGCGGCACCTCCGACGGCATGCTTCTCGGATGGGCCATGTAAGTCCCAGGTGAATGAAGATTCGTTCGCGGATCCGGGGTGAATGAAGGTTCGTTCGCAGGTCTGGGGTGAGTGAAGATTCGTTCGCGGGTCTGGGGTGAGTGAAGGTTCGTTCGCGGGTCCAGGTGAATGAAGGTTCGTTCGCGGATCCGGGGTGAATGAAGGTTCGTTCGCGGGTCCAGGTGAATGAAGGTTCGTTCGCGGGTCCGAGGTGAATGAAAGTTCGTTCGTCCGCCGCAGCTAGGGGCGGCCTCCCCGCCCGGGCCGGCGTATGAGGGCCAAGCGTGTCGTCGAGCGATGTCAATGAGCGGTGTCATTGAGCGGTGTTGCCGAGCCCGGTAACCAGGCTGCTCCCGAGCCGCAGATCGCCGTGCAGGCAGAATGGGTTCATGACTTCCGGTGCCCTCGTTGATGAGCCCCTGGTCCTCGGGATCGAAACGTCGTGCGATGAGACGGGGATCGGCGTCGTCCGCGGACATACGCTCCTGGCCGACGCGGTGGCGAGCAGCGTCGAGGAGCATGCCAGGTTCGGTGGGGTCGTGCCGGAGGTCGCGAGCCGGGCGCACCTGGAGGCGATGGTGCCGACGATCGAGCGGGCCTGTGAGGAGTCGGGCATCAAGCTCCACGACGTCGACGCGATCGCCGTCACCTCAGGTCCGGGCCTCGCGGGTGCCCTGCTGGTCGGGGTCGCGGCGGCCAAGGCGTTGGCGCTCGGGCTCGACAAGCCGATCTACGGGGTCAACCATTTGGCGTCGCACGTCGCGGTCGACCAGCTGCAGCACGGTCCGCTTCCCGAGCCGTGCGTCGCCATGCTGGTCTCCGGCGGCCACTCCAGCCTGCTCAGGGTTACCGACATCACCGAGGGCGTTGACCCGATGGGCGCGACCATCGACGACGCCGCGGGCGAGGCCTTCGACAAGGTCGCCCGCCTGCTCGGCCTCGGCTTCCCGGGCGGCCCGGTGATCGACCGGACCGCTACGTCGGGCAGCTCGATCGCGATCGACTTTCCCCGCGGGCTCACCGGCCGTCGCGACCTGGAACGACACCGCTTCGACTTCTCCTTCTCCGGGCTCAAGACCGCGGTCGCCCGCTGGATCGAGGCCAGGGAGCGCAGCGGCGAGCCCGTCCCGGTTGCCGATGTGGCGGCCAGCTTCCAGGAGGCCGTGGTCGACGTCCTGGTGCGAAAGGCCCTCGACGCGGCCTCTTCCGAAGGCATCGAGGACATCATCATCGGCGGCGGGGTCGCGGCCAACAGCCGGCTTCGGGTGCTCGCCGAGGAGCGGGCCACCAAGCTCGGCATCCGGGTCCGAGTCCCGCGCCCGGGCCTGTGCACCGACAACGGCGCGATGGTGGCGGCTCTGGGGGCTGAGATGGTGGCCAGGGGGCGTACGCCCTCGGCGCTGGACCTTCCGGCGGACTCGTCCCAGCCGATCACGACCGTCCTGGTCTGAGCCTCACCGGCCCTCACCGGCTACATCAGAAGGGCCGTACCAACAGACAGGTCCCCTCGCCGGCGACCCTGGTGAGCACGATCGTGCCTTCCTCGGAGCCGGACAGCGCGAGCCGCTTGCGGAGCTGCTCGGGCACGACCTGTACGCCGCGCTTCTTGATGGTCAGCTTCCCGATCCCACGCTCACGCAGCGCTGCCTTGAGCTGCTTGTCCCGGTAGGGGAGCTCCTCGAGCACCTGATACCCGCGGGCGAACGGTGTCTCGAAGGAGGCGGATGAGGCGACGTACGCGATGTGCTCGTCGATCAGATGGCCCTGCACCCCGGCGGCGACGGCGGTGACCAGACCGGCGCGGATGACCGCCCCATCGGGCTCGTAGAGGAACTCGGCGACCGCGCCGACCCCGGCGCCGGGGTCGTCCTCGGAGGTGAGCGTCGCCAGGCCGCGCTCGCCGATCACGGTGGCCCGTCGATCGGTGCTGGCCAGCGAGCCCGACCACAGCGCGGCCTCCTTGACCTCGCCGCGGTCGCTGACCCATTCGGCCTCGACCTTGTCGGGTACGAGGTCGTGCGGGATCCCGGGGGCGACCTTCACGCACGCGTCGCGCGCGAAAAGCGTCTCGACCCACGACCACGGCGGCGACCACCCCTCTGCGGAGAAGACCCGGCCCTTGGCGCCACGACGAGCAGGGTCGGCGTACGCGACATCGAAGGGGGAATGGTCGACACCTGTCGCGTCGGCGACGGTGACAGCACCTGGCAGCCCGAGCGCGTCGAGGTTCGCCTGGGCGACGGCGACCCGCTCCGGATCGCGGTCCACCCCGGCGGCGGTGAGCCCGGCACGCGAGGACGCGATCAGGTCACCGCCGATCCCGCAGCCCAGGTCGATGACGTTTCCCGCGTCGAAGGCCCGCAGCCGCGCCGCCCGGTGGTGGGCGACGGCGAGGCGGGTGGCCTGCTCGAGGCCGTCGGGAGTGAAGTACATCCTCGGTGCCAGGTCTCCGAACTTGGCGACCGCCTTCCGGCGCAGGTCGACCTGGGTCATCGCCGCCGCGACACGCTCGGCCGACTCGTCCTTGCGCAGCGCCGTCTGCACCGCGAGACCAGAGTCCTCACCCGACGCAGTCATCTCCGTGGCCCGCGCCAGCAGCCGTTGCCCGTCATCGGTCAGCAACCAGGCGAAGGCGTCGAGGTCCATGCTCCGATCCTCTCAAGCGGTGTTCGGGACTCGAAGTTCCCATTACCCTCCGGGGTGTCACTGATCTAGGATGCCGTCACGTGTGCCGTCCCTCACGTCGAATCCTGGAGAGCCTCGGGGCACTCGCAGCAGTGATGACACTGCTTTCAATGACACTGCTATCGCTGCTGTTCGCCGCGCCCGCTTCCGCGGATACGGTGACGCCGGTCCGCGACTGTTCGCGGGGCAACGGCTACCACCATCTGGACGGTGAGTACTCGGCCTCGGCGGCGGCGCCCGCCGGCTATCTGATCGCCTCCTACTGCGTGGACAGCGGTGGCCGCCGTGGCGGCTCGGAGGTGCACACCCTGGAGCCGCCGCAGCGCACCACGACCGTCTGGCACAGCGAGGGGCGTCCGCTGAGGGGCTACTCGGTGACGTACGTCAGGGCCTCGGAGTCCGGTCAGCCGGAGCCGGAGCCCGAACCGGAGCCGGGTGAGAGCTCCGGGTCCGAGAATGACCAGGACGACGGGTCGGACGCGCCCTCGGCCACACAGGACGCCGACGAGGAGCAGGGCGCCGATGGCGACGACAGGACGGCCGCGCCGGGCCCTGCCGAGCAGCGCGAGCCGAACGAGCCGAATGAGCGGACGTCGTCGGCAGCTCCCGAACCGAAGCCGAGCCGCAAGCCCTCTGCCGTTGGGCCCGCGACGTCGGAGAGCCCGTCTCAGATGACCGCCCTGAGCGATGGCGAAGAGCTCACGGTCACCTCGCTCGCCGAGAAGAGCGCCGCCGACGACGACGAGACCCTGCGGGATCTCGTGGTCGCCGGCAGCATCATCGTGATCGGCCTTCTCGCAGGTGCCGTCGCGCTCCTGGTGAGGCTCCCCGGCCAGCGATAGAGCCAGCCTTGCTGGCACTCATTGCTACCGAGTGCTAACGTCTGCACTGGCACTCTCCCCCTGAGTGTGCCAGCGCTTGCGAGCCGGGTGCGACCCCCGCGACGGCGTACGTGGCAGATCGCAAGCACAGACGTAGCAACACCCACCGAAGTCTGACTCCGTAGAAAAGAAATGGGGAGGTCGACACAGTGTCGGTCAACATCAAGCCTCTTGAGGACCGGATCGTCGTCAAGGCCGTCGAGGCCGAGCAGACCACCGCCTCCGGTCTGGTCATCCCGGACACCGCCAAGGAGAAGCCCCAGGAGGGCGAGGTCCTGGCGCTCGGCCCGGGTCGTATCGACGACAAGGGCAACCGCGTCCCGCTCGACGTCGCCGTGGGCGACAAGGTCATCTACAGCAAGTACGGCGGCACCGAGGTGAAGTACGCCGGCGAGGAGTACCTCATCCTCTCCGCCCGCGACATCCTCGCGGTCATCGCCTGACGTCATCCGTCTCGCACATCTGACGCGGCCGGGCCAGCCGGCCCGGCCCCCGACCGGGCTGAAAAGGGGTATGTGAAATG